>JBAVUV010000802.1:0-8326 GCA_049696955.1 Candidatus Sulfotelmatobacter sp.
ATCGCCGCCACATACACCGCGCCATCCGGACCGCTGGCGCGATCGATGACTGGAGTTGAAGTCACTCCTATCTCCGGAGTGATCTGGCTGCAACCTCGATCATCCGAGGTGGTCTCACCCGCCTTCATTGTTGTGACCTGCCAGATCGTCGCGCCGGAATCCGCGTCGAAGGCGTAGACGGAGCCGTGCTCGGTGGCGACGATCAGCACATTGTGTTGGCCGGAATTCGGCACCGTCACATTCGAAGCGTACAGTGGTTCCGCGTCAACCAAACCATCGACCGAGTAAAATCCGATCTTGCCGAATGTGGTTGAATTCACGTTCGCGGTGGTGAGGGTGGTTTCGGTCAGGTTCTGTCCGGTGCGGGCGACGTCATTATGATAGGTGAGGACGTCGGTGGTCGCCGGCGCTGCGGCATTCACGGTTAGAGTGGCGGGGTTGCTGGTGGCGTTTCCGATCGCGTTGCTTACCACCACGCTATATTGTGAACCGCTGTCGGAGGTCGTGGTGGCGGTAGTTGTGTAGGTGGACGAGGTCGCGCCTGCGATAACCACAGTGCCCTTTTGCCATTGATAAGTCAGCGGAGTGGTTCCGAGCGCCGTTACCGAGAAGGTAGCCGTCTGGCCTGCGGTGACGGTTTGATTGGCGGGCTGAGTAGTAATCGACGGTGCGGCTGCACTGATCGTAACGCTGGGCTGCGAGCCGCTTGAGCCGCAGGCTGCGAGCATCAGGCTAAGCGCAAGCAAAATTCCTATACTCTTGAGCCTTCGCAATTCACACTCCATCTTGGAGAAAAACCAGTTGTCATTATCATGCCAGCCGCTGCGCGTTTTGGGGAGGGTTCGAGAGGTTACCAAGGGCCGGAAGCACACGGCTTCCGGACAGCTTTGATATTGGCCGCCCGGACAGACGGCGATGCCCCGTCAGCCCGACTACTCTGTTACTCTCGTCCCGCACATGCGGGCTGCCACTATCTTCGGGCTGGATGTTCTGCTGATATCGAATGCGTCTGCCGGACGCCAGTTGAAAATCGGAATCCAGCGCGCAGCTCTGAAAGTGCTTACTCCCTAGGCTCGGTGCTAAACTTTCTCTATGTCTGAACGACGTTCGCATACCCTGCTTTGGGTTCTGATTGGCGGAGGAGCATTCTTCCTCTTTGTGCTGGCCGTGTTTTCGCTGGTTTATTTGACGCTACATGCGAGCGGCAATGAATCTTCTTTCGGGGGCTTCGGCGACCGCATCGGCGTGGTGGACCTCGATGGAGTGATTCTCTCGCCCGAACCGGTGGTCGATGAGCTTAAAAAGTTTAATGACGATTCCTCCATCAAGGCGATCATCCTGCACGTGAATTCGCCGGGGGGCGGGGTGGCGGCGTCAGAGGAGATATACCGCGAGGTCAAACGCATCCGCGACGAAAAAAAGAAACGCATTGTGGTTTCGATCGAAGCCGTGGGAGCCAGCGGTGCTTATTATGTTTCGTCGGCGTCGAACAAAATCTACGCGGACAACGGCAGCATTGTGGGCTCGATCGGAGTTATCGCGGAATGGGTGAACTACGGCGATCTGATGAAATGGGCGAAGTTGAAGAGCGTCGTATTGAAGACCGGCGAGTTCAAGGATACAGGGAATCCGGCGCGCGATCTCACTCCCGCGGAGCAGGCTTACATGCAATCGCTGATCGACAACATGTTTGGACAGTTCATACAGGCTGTGGCTGATGGCCGCGGTATGAAGTTTGACGATGTAAAGGCGATTGCGAACGGCAAAGTTTGGACTGGCAAGGAAGCGCTCTCGATGAAGCTGATCGATGACGTGGGCGACTTTCAGGCTGTGGTGAAAGACACGGCAAAGTCGGTGGGGATTTCAGGCGAGCCAACGCTGGTGCATCCCGAGAAAGATCGCAAGACGCTGCTTGATCTCTTGCTGGGAGATGTCTCGCAGTATTTACCCGACGCGACCAAGATGCTGGAGCAGCATGTTGGTTTCTATTATCTGTGGAAGTAGAGCTGTGCTGTTCCGATCGATCGAGAATCGGGACTTGGCGCAGAATTAACCTGCCTCAAAGCCGTGACTTGCATACAACCCCTGAAATTTGAGAAGGTTATGGGGTCGCCGATACATTCGGAGGGATGCGCAGCCTATGACCGTTCCTCATGAACATGCGGGACTGGAGCGAAAGAGCCCATTATGACAAAAGCCGACCTGATCGATGAAGTCTCGCGTTTGGCGGAACTCACGCGCAAAGATAGCGAAGTGATCGTGGAAACCATCTTCGACAGCGTGGTGCGTTCGCTGCGCGCCGGAGACAAGATCGAGATACGCGGCTTTGGCAGCTTCCGCACCCGGCAGCGAAAGGCTCGCATGGGACGCAATCCGAAGACCGGCGAGAAAGTTGAAGTGCCGGCCAAGAAGATCCCCTTCTTCAAGCCCAGCAAGGAATTGAAGGATCTGGTGAATGAAGGGATTGCCGACGCGGCAGCGGCGCCTCCAACTTCCGGAACAATTCCGTCCACACCGGCGTAGCGCAGATCAAGAATTACGAGTCAGCGAATGCCCGCGACTGCCATCATGCGTCCGGTTTTGCCCTTTTCGGCGCGATAGGAAAATAACAGGTCAGTCCGGCAGTTGGTGCAGAGGGGCGAAGCTTGAATGTTCTTTGGCAACACGCCAACCGCCAGCAGTTGTTGGCGATTAGCTTCGACCAGATCCAGAAAGATTTTCTTCGGCAACTCGCTGTGGCCGGGAGCCCGCGCGGTCAGGAATAACATAGGATATTTTTCGCGGACCGGATCGGGCTCTTCGACCTCGCGGAACAAACTAGCCGCATAGGCGAACTGGGATGCGAACTGGTCGCGAACTTCCGGTCCCACGTCATAACAGCAGCCGTGAATGCCGGGGCCGATTGCGGCTTTGAGATCGCTTGGCTGGCTGCCGAAGCGGCGGCGCATCTCACCTACCCCCTTTTCCACGATCCGCTTGAGCGTGCCCCGCCAGCCCGCATGAAACACGCCTACGGCACGGTGCCGCAGATCGACAAGGACAATCGGAAGGCAATCAGCGGTCTGAATCCCGAGCAGTAGTCCGGGAGTATTCGTAACCAGTCCATCGCCGACCAGTTGCGAATCGGGAGCAGAATCGACGGAATGAATGATATCGGAATGAATCTGGCGCAGCGTCACCAGGGACCAATTTGTGGACCCATTCTTCGAGCCGCCGTTCGCCCCCACTTCTCGTAAGAATGCCGCCCGGTTTCTTTTGACCGCCGATTCAGAGTCGTCTTTGGTGGAACCCAGGTTAAGGGCGTTCTGGCCGTAGGCGCGCGAGAACCCGCCGACGCGGGTGGAAAAACCGTGAACCAGCCAAGGAACTTTGCCTAACTGCGCGGCATGAAGAATGGTGAGTTCAGGTCGCGCCGCGTCGCTTTTCCTGGACCGGGAGCGGCGCACGGGAATGTTATTGTTTTGTTTCGAAACTAGATTCGCCACCCCTCATGTTACCCGAAGCAGGAGCCTGCCCGTCACGTCATCGGCGTTCGGTCCAGCGCTGGCGGACTCCGGCGATAAACTTCTCTTTATCCTTTCGCATCAGCTGGGCGAGCGGTTGATTGCCGGTATCCTCGTGGGCCGCCGCCCAGAGCACCATCTCGGTGAGCACGGGAGCCAGGTCGATTCCCTTCTGCGTGAGCCGGTAAATCACTTTGCGCCCATCCCATGGATCCGGCTGCGTCGTGATGATTCCGTAATCCACCAGCCTCCGTAGACGATCGGCCAGAATATTGGTCGCAATCCCTTCGAAACACTGCAGAAATTCCTTGTAGGATTGGGAACCGCGCAGCATCATGTCGCGAATGATCAGCAGGGACCAGCGGTCGCCTAACATTTCAACCGAGGCATTCAACGGGCACCCGGACCGGCGTTTAGGTCCAGCCTGCTTCGACATGGGTCTACGGTAACAATTTTACTTGCAATTAGCAAGTAATATGTCGTAAATTGCAATCCTGATTCGACTCACTTGTGGCGAAGGAGAGTGTTATGCAAATGAATCCCTACCTTTATTTCGACGGCAACTGCGAAGAGGCGTTCAAGTTTTACGAGCGAGTCCTCGGCGCCAAAATCACTGACATGATGACTCACGAAGGCACGCCTGCTGCGGAGCACGTTCCTGCAGAATGGCGCAGCAAGATCATTCATGCGCGGCTTACCATTGGCGACCAGGTGTTGATGGCGTCGGACGCCCCTCCGGGAAGTTTTCAGAAACAGGCAGGATTTTCCCTCAGTCTTGGGACCACCGATCCTGCAGAGGCAGAGCGCATTTATCATGCGCTGGCAGAAAACGGCAAAGAGACGATGCCCATTGCGGAGACTTTTTGGGCAGCGCGATTTGGCATGTTGGTTGACCGTTTTGGCATCCCGTGGATGATCAACTGCGAAAAGGCGGTGCAGCAAGCGGCCTGAAGGTCAGCGTCCGGATCGATGCAGGAGAAAATCAATGGACGGAAAAATCGTTAGGACGATTGCGTGGAGAATCGTAGTGCCCGTGGTCGCCTTGGGCGTGGTGTGGCAGGCTCACGCACGGGACGCCAAGACGCCGTATCCGAGCATAGCGCCGATTGATCAATACCTGATGGCGGATCACAATGCCGAGATAGCCCTGGCCCGGAGCGCGGCCCCGGACTCCATCTCACGCGATGCCGAGGTCTTGGTCCTCGGACGGCATGGTTACGAAACCGCAGTCAAAGGCAAGAACGGTTTCGTATGCGTCGTGGAACGATCGTGGATGGCCCCCTTCGACGACCCAGAGTTTTTGAATCCCGATCAGCGGCTTCCGCTTTGCCTCAATCCACCCGCCGCGCGATCCCACCTGCCGCTTACTCTCAAGACGACAGAGTTGGCATTGGCTGGACTATCCAAAACTCAGATGTTCGACAGTATCAAGTCCGCGTTCGACAAGAAAGAATTGCCACTGCCGGAACCTGGTGCCATGTGCTACATGATGTCGCAGCAACAGTACTTCGGTCGCAAGTACGGAAACGCCGACCCCCATCTGATGTTTTGGTTTCCCCAGAAAGAACATGTGAACTGGGGTGCCGATTTCCCTGGCTCGCCGGTAGACATCCATCAGTACTCTCCGCAGCCAATTACTGAGTTCGATATTTCGGTGTCGAGGTGGTCGGACGGAACGGCTGCGCCCACAAACTGATGCACGATCCTTAACAGGAGAGATCTAAATGAGGAAAAAGACAATCAGGACCATCGGGTTGCGAAGTTTCGCGCTAGTTGTCGCCTTGGGCGGGTTGTGGCAAGCCCAAGCAGCGGATGCCAAAGCACCGTATCCCAGCATGGCCCCGCTTGACCAATACCTGATCGCCGACCGGAATGCCGAGATAGCCCTGGCGCGCAGCGCGGCGCCAGAGTCTATCTCCAAGGATGCGGAGGTCTTTGTCCTCGGACGGCATGGTTACGAAGCGGCGGTCCCAGGGAAGAACGGTTTCGTATGTCTTGTGGAACGATCATGGATGTCCGCGCTCGACTCCCCGGAATTCTGGAACCCCAAGCTACGAGGCCCGCTCTGCTTCAATCCGCCAGCCGCGCGAACCGTTCTGCCACTCACTTTCAAGCGGACTGGATTGGTATTGGAAGGGCTTTCCAAGGCCCAGATCATCGATGGCATCAAGGCGTTCGACAAGAAAGAGCTGCCGCCCCTGGAGCCCGGAGGGATGTCCTACATGCTGTCGAAGGAGGGGTACCTGGCTGACGATGGCGGGCACTGGCTTCCCCATCTGATGTTTTATGTTCCCCTCACAAGCGGTAATATGTGGGGCGCGGATTTGTCTGGCTCTCCGGTCTTGCTGAGTCCACAATTTCATGGTGATCCGGAGCCCATCAACGTGTTTCTGATTCCGGTACTCAACTGGTCAGACGGAACGGCTGCACCAAAAGATGCACACTAACGCGCGGTCCTGTCCAGAGCCAGTGGCAATCCTGGAGGCAAGGAAATAACGCGCAAAGTGAAACTGCCGACACGATGAATCAAAGAAAAATAGATATCAGACAATAGACTTCAAACAATAGATTTCACATAACGAGAGGATGCGATGAGCAAGGTCCGAGTTCTGGTAGGCACAAGAAAAGGCGCATTCATTTTGACATCGGACGGAAAGCGCGACAAATGGGAGGTCAGCGGCCCGCACTTCGCGGGATGGGAGATGTATCACGTCAAAGGGTCATCTGCGGATCCGAATCGGATTTATGCTTCGCAGACCAGCGGCTGGTTTGGCCAGATTATTCAGCGCTCCGATGATGGGGGCAAGACATGGCACCAGCCGGGAACGCCGCCTGGAGACTCGCCCGCTCCGGGCCCTCCCAAGGCCGCGAGCAACAAGTTCGTTTACGACACGTCTGACGAAGGCGGCAAACCGCTCACCACGCATCAGTGGTATGACGGGACGCAACATCCATGGGAATTCAAGCGGGTGTGGCATCTGGAGCCATCGTTGAACGATCCCGACACGGTATATGCCGGAGTGGAAGACGCCGCAATTTTCCGGTCGACCGATGGCGGGCAGAACTGGAAGGAACTTTCCGGCCTGCGCGGCCACGGCACCGGCCCCAATTGGCAACCCGGCGCGGGCGGGATGTGCCTGCACACGATCATTCTCGATCCCAGCGACCCGGAGAGAATCTTTATCGCCATCTCTGCTGCCGGGGCCTTCCGCACCAATGATGGAGGCAAGACCTGGAAGCCGATTAATCGCGGCTTGCGATCCCAATACATCCCCGACCCCAACGCCGAAATTGGACACTGCGTTCACCACATAGCGATGCATCCCGCGCGCCCGGGCGTGCTCTTCATGCAGAAGCATTGGGATGTGATGCGGAGCGATAATGCAGGCGATTCGTGGCAGGAAGTGAGCGGAAATCTGCCAACAGATTTCGGGTTTGTTATCGACGTTCATGCGCACGAGCCGGAGACGATTTACGTGGTACCGATCAAGAGCGACTCAGAGCACTATGTGCACGAGGGCAAGTTGCGTGTTTTTCGCAGCCGCACCGGGGGAAACGAGTGGGAGCCGCTCACCAAAGGTCTGCCGCAAAGTAACTGCTATGTGAACGTGCTGCGCGATGCCATGGCGGTCGATTCACTGGACGAGTGCGGCATCTATTTCGGCACCAGCGGAGGACAGGTTTACGCGTCGGCCGATGCCGGAGACAGCTGGGCTCCGATTGTGCGCGATCTTCCGGCCGTGCTTTCGGTTGAAGTTCAGACGCTGCCGTAAGTTCCTGACGAATAACTTCGATTGCCGCGGGAAAACCAAGCTCCCCACGCGCTACTGACGCTGGCCGCGCAAGGCCGGCGTCCACCGGCCTCGCCGGCAACTGATCGAGTAAGATTTTTTTCTCCCATCCTCTGTACACTGATCAAGCTAAATTGGCGCGGGGAGATTTGCGCCTCACTTTGGAGAGATGCGAATGCGACGAATCCACGAAACGTGGGTGGCAATCCTGCTGACCTGCCTGGGGCTGCTGAATTCTGCTTCCGCACAGACCGCCGAGAAACCCGACTTGAGCAAGCAACCCACTCTTTACGTGGTCGGTTATGCCCATCTGGATACAGAGTGGCGATGGGAATACCCGCAGGTGATCGACGAATACATTCGCAAGACGATGGAGGAAAATTTCACGCTGTTCGAGAAGTATCCGCACTACGTGTTCAACTTCAGCGGCGCCAACCGGTACCGTTTCATGAAGGAATATTTCCCCGCCGATTTCGCACGAGTGAAAAAGTATGTCGATGAAGGAAGATGGTTTCCGGCGGGATCTTCCATGGAGGAAGGCGATGTGAACACGCCGAACGCCGAGACCATCATTCGGCAAATTCTCTATGGCAATAACTGGTTTCGCAAAGAGCTGGGCCGGGCGAGCGCGGAGTACATGCTGCCCGATTGCTTCGGATTTCCGGCGTCGTTGCCCACGATTCTCGCGCACGCTGGAGTGAAGGGATTCTCGACACAGAAACTGGTATGGGGATCGTCGGCGCCCGGCGGAGGGCCGGAATCACTGGAGCAAACACCCGAAGGCACGCCGTTCAATGTTGGAGTGTGGGTGGGGCCGGATGGCGAAAGTGTACTGGCGGGGTTGAACCCGGGCGATTACAGCGGCGGAATCAACAGCGACTTGAGCAAGCCGCTTCCTCCCCTTTCCCCCGATAAAATTCTCGAGGATCTTAATCGGAAGTTTCAACCTCTTCGTCAGCAGGTGGTGCACGCTGACGAAACCAATTCGACCCTCGATGCCAGCCAGATTGAAGAGTATCTTGCCGTGCGCGA
>JBAVUV010000803.1:0-1722 GCA_049696955.1 Candidatus Sulfotelmatobacter sp.
GAGCATCTAAGAAAAGAGCATCTAAGAATTGTTACAGGGTCTAAAAAAACAGTAGCAGAAAGGGTGGGGCGGTGAAAAGGAGTGACTCGCGAAATTCGGGTTATGAGGTTCAGTCCGCGGAGCGGCGCAACTTCGTCCCGAAGAAGACAGGGACAGGAACCCTCAACTTTGTATGCTTAGGGGTTTAATGTATTGACTTGTTCGTCAGCATGGCCTGATGTAGGGCTGGAGGTAAATTTTGCAGGTTTCCACGCAAACCACCAGGAAGAAAAGGAATGGATGGGCGCTGCTGGGCATAATTCTATGCCTGGTTGTGGTCGCAGGGGTGGTAGCGGTTCGGATGGTGATCGACCACGCTGAGCCGATTCTGCGGGCACGGGTGATTCAGTCGTTGTCGAATCGATTCCAAAGCCGGGTGGAGCTTAATACTTTGGGGGTTTCCGTGGTCCGGGGGCTGGAGGTTTATGGCAGCGGGTTGAAGATTTTCGGCGCCACCGACCCCAATCCTCATGAGGCCGGAGTGCAGCCATTGATCAGTATTCGGGAGTTCCACTTTCATACCGGAATTCGCAACCTGTTTCGGCGTGTGGTACACGTCGACACGGTATATGTGAAAGGGATGGAACTGAATATTCCTCCGAAGGAAAGCCGGCGGGAGTTTACGAAGAAGATGAGGTCGCAGACCAGGAAAGTGTCTGTAATCGTTGACCAGTTCGTGTGCCAGGACACGGACCTGCTGATTAATAACTCGAATCCGGAAAAAGCGCCGCTGGAGTTTGCGATTGGCAATTTGAAGATGAAGGACATTGGGGCGGGTCTGCCGATGCGCTTCGATGCGACGCTAGTGAATCCAAAGCCGGTCGGAGACATTCACTCAACGGGATTGTTTGGACCGTTTCACGAAGATGATCCGCGGGAGACGCCGGTGCAGGGCGAGTATTCCTTCAGCAATGCGGACCTGGGCACGCTGAAGGGGATTGGAGGAATTCTCTCTTCGACCGGCAAGTATGAGGGAACGCTCAGCGAGATCGTAGTAAATGGGTCAACGGATACGCCGGATTTTCAGATTGCGCGGAGCGGGCATCCGATGCCGCTGCATACGGATTTTCATGCCATCGTGGACGGGACCAGCGGAGACACGGATTTGGCTCCGGTGAATGCAACGCTGCTGCACTCTTCGTTTACGGCGACCGGATCGGTGACGCGGATGCGGAACCAACCCGGGCACGATATAGAGCTTGACGTGGTGATGGAGCATGCACAGATTCAAGACCTGCTCAAACTGGGAGTGCGGACTGATCCGCCTGTCATGAGCGGGCCAGTGCAGATGCATACCCGCATGAGCCTGCGTCCGGGAGATGCCGACGTAGCCGATCGCTTGAAGTTGGCGGGCAATTTCCATGTGTCCGACGGCTACTTCACGAATGAGAAAGTTCAGTCCAGATTGGACTCGTTGAGCCTGCGTACGCAAGGCAAGATGAAAGAAGCGCAGAAGAGCGAAGCGGAGAAAGTTCCAACCGATTTGCGCGGCGTGTTCGCGTTGAAGGATGGATTGTTGTCCTTCTCTTTGCTGCATTTCATGATTCCGGGAACGCATGTTGATCTGGCGGGAGATTACAGTTTGGATGGACGGACTTTTGACCTTCGCGGGACGGCCCGGCTGGATGCGAAGTTGTCGCAGATGACCACGGGGTGGAAATCGATTCTGCTCAAGCCGGTGGA
>JBAVUV010000804.1:0-3078 GCA_049696955.1 Candidatus Sulfotelmatobacter sp.
CGCCACCTAACCAGTACGATTCCAATCTTTGGGAGCTGCGCTTCGATCCCGAGACCGGCAAGCCGAAGGGAAATCCACGGCGCCTTACCGATTGGACCGGCTTCTTCTTCAACAACCCAGAGTTAACTACCGATGGAAAGCGGTTGGTGTTCCTCAACCACAAAGCGCAAAGCGATGTGTATGTTGCTGAGTTGGAGGGCGGCGGAAACGCGTTAAAGACTCCGCAGCGGCTCACTCTCGACGACCGTGTCGATTGGCCTGGAGGCTGGTCGCTCGACAGTAAGACAATGTTTTTCTACTCCGATCTCGCCGGAAGCTTCGATATTTACAAGCAGGGAGTGGCCGATCGCAATCCCGAACCCATCGTGACCGGTTCGGAAGAAAAATGCGCGCCGCAAATCTCACCGGACGGCAAATGGCTACTCTATTTGCAATGGCCGATGACCACGGAAAATGCGCAGGCCAACTCAGGAAAACTCATGCGTATTCCCATCGGCGGCGGTCCGGCAGAAACCGTGATGGACGTGAAAGGGGATTCATTTGTTTCATACGGCGATGATCCCACTAACACAGCGGGAAGCTTTCCCAGCTTTCGCTGCACCTCGCATGCGCCGGGCACCTGCGTTGTCGCCGAAGCTGACGATACGCAGATTACTTTTTCCTCTTTTGATCCCGTGCAGGGACGAAAAGCGGAGCTAGTCAAGGTTCCGGCAAACAAGGAATTAACACGATGGGATCTTTCGCCCGACGGCAGCCGCGTCGCCCTCTCCGTGTTCGACTATAAAGTCGCAGACGTTCAAATCGTTCCGTTGAACGGCGGAGCTGCGCAAAAATTCTCCGTGATGCCGTGGACTGAATTGGTTGCCGTGGCCTGGGCGGCAGATGGCAAAAGTTTGTTCCTCGCGAGCTATTCGTCCCGCGGAACTTCGATTGTCCACACCGAACTCACCGGCGCGTCCAAGCCGCTCTTCAAATCCAGCTGGGACATTTTCGCGCTCACGGCTTCGCCCGACGGACACGCGCTGGCCTTCGGCCCCGTGATCACCAGCGCCAATGCATGGACTATTCCATCATTCCCCGCGAACTGAGCCTAGTCCGCTTGCACTTCAAGCCTTTTCCCGACGATACTAGAAGGTTCCCTGGAACAACTTTATAACCTCTATGAAAACGACCCTCTCATTTGCAACGCCTGCTGAACTCGAAACCGAATCCCTGGTCGCCGTTGTACTCGATCACGCTGAAAAAGACGCTTCCGCCAAAAGCCAGTCTGCGTCCGACAAGAAAGAAAAGCCGCAACTCAAACTCGCCACCGGCGATGGTTCTGTCCAATCCGCCGCCGCCGATTTGCTGGCCAGCGGCGAACTCACGGGCAAGCCGTTCGAATCGAATTTGCTGCACAAGGCCACCGGACTCAAAGCCAAGCGCCTTCTGCTGATCAGCGGCGGCGCGGCGAAAAAATTTACTCCCTATGAGCTTCGCCGAATCGCCGGCGCAGCCGTGCGCACGTTGAAATCGCGCGGACTCCGCAGCTTCGCTTTCATCGCGCCGCCCAGCATTCCGGCGGAGGAAGCGGTGCGGGCGATCGTCGAAGGCGCACTGGTCGGCAACTTTGATCCCGATTACTACCGCAGCGATCGCAAAGACCAGAAAATCGATGCGCTCACCATTGTCGCCAGCGGAAATGCGGATCACGCCTCGCTGGAGAAAGCGGCGCAGGAAGCGCAGATCATCGGCGAATCGCAAAACTTCACCCGCGATCTGGTGAACGAGCCTTCCAATCGCATGACCCCAACCATTCTCGCTGACCGCGCCAAGAAAATGTCCCAGGAAGTCGGATTGAAGTGCGAAGTCTACGGCGCCGACAAAATCAAAGAGCTGAAAATGGGCGCATTCTGGAGCGTCGCCCAGGGTTCCGACGAACCACCCGCGCTCATCGTCATGACCTACGAGCCCGCCGGCGCTCCCGCAAAACCGGTAGTAGGGCTGGTGGGCAAAGGCATCACCTTCGACAGCGGCGGCATTTCCATTAAACCCGCCGACGGCATGGAGAAGATGAAATACGACATGGCCGGTGGCGCTACGATGATCGGCGCAATGCGCGCGATCGCGATGCTGAAGCCGAAAGTGAAAGTGATCGGCATCGTCTGCGCTACAGAAAATATGCCGTCAGGCAAAGCGCAAAAGCCGGGCGACGTGCAGATCGCGATGTCCGGCAAATCGATTGAGATTATCAATACGGACGCCGAAGGACGGCTGGTTCTCGCCGATGGCCTTTACTACGCACGCCAGCTCGGTTGCACCCATCTGCTCGATGCGGCAACTCTCACCGGCGCGGTCGTGGTCGCGCTGGGATACGCCAACGTCGGCGCCTTCGCCAATGATGACGCCATCTACGAGCGTCTGCAAAAAGCGAACGCCGAAGCCGGAGAGAAAATGTGGCGTCTCCCGCTCGATGACGAATACAAAGAGCAGATTCGTTCCACCATCGCCGACATCATGAATACCGGCGGGCGCTGGGGCGGCGCCATCAATGCGGCCATGTTCCTGAAAGAATTCGCGGAAGATACTCCATGGATTCATCTCGACATCGCCGGCACCGCCTGGACGGAAGATCAGAAGCCCTGGATCGCCAAAGGTCCGTCGGGTATCGCCTTGCGCAGCGTGGTGGAGTTCGTAAAGGGCTTTGCCAAATAGAAATTGAGCCATGGATCTGTGCGGAACTAGCGGAAAAACAACTTAACACGATTTTCCGTCGTTCCTAGGAATCCGCGGCTCTGCTTTTATTCCTTCCCTCACAGCCTTTTCGCCGCGACTGGCATCTCATTCGCGTTCCAACGGCTCGTTATCCTTCTATTCAGCCGAACTCTAAGCGGGGAGAACGTCATGAGAGGTCTGGCTTTAGCGGGAGTAGTTGTTCTGATCCTGGGAATTGTTTCGTTCTTCATCCCGATGCCGCACTCTGAGCATCACGGGATCAACGTGGGCGACGCGCACGTTGGCGTCACCACCGAGCACGATGAAAAAGTTCCGCCAGCCCTCAGCGTAGTGCTTATTGTTGTGGGCGCCGGTCTTGTCATC
>JBAVUV010000805.1:0-17378 GCA_049696955.1 Candidatus Sulfotelmatobacter sp.
GTCGGAGCCGCCCCACGGATGCGCAAATTACTTATTACCAAAAAGGCCGGCACATCTTTGGCGACTTGAAGATCGAGATTTTCGATCAGGATGGCAAACTTGTGGATACGGTCGCCGGGGGCAAGCATCGCGGATTAAACCGCGCGGGCTGGGGCATGCGGGTGAAACCACCGGCGGTTGCTCCGGCTGCGTCGGCACTTTTCGAAGCTGCGCAGGGGCCGCGGGTTTTACCGGGCAAGTACACGGTGAAGCTCACCAAGGGCGATCAGACTTATACCGAGACGCTCGACGTCGCCATTGATCCGAGAGCGAAATATCCGCTGGAAGAGCGCAAGGCGCAATTCGATCTCTCGATGAAGGTATACAAAGAACTGGAGCACATGACCTACGGAGTAGAGGCGATCGAAGGTGTGCGCGACTCCGCCAAAGCGCGCGCCGCCAAGCTGACGGAAAAGGATCCTTTGCGTAAACACCTGCAACAGCTCGCCGCTGATTGCGACACTTTGCGTTCGAAGATCGTTGCCACCAAGGAGGGTGGCATGATTACCGGCGAAGAACGGATCCGCGAACATTTGGGGCAACTCTACGGAGCGGTGACGGGGTATGACGGCAAGCCGACGGATTACCAGGTGGCGCGAACTGAGTCGCTGGGCCATGAATTACAGGATGTAATCGATGACTTTCAGAAGCTAACGCAGAAAGACCTGGCGGCAATCAACAATGGATTGAGAAAGAAGAAGCAGGAAATAATCACAGTACTGACCGAGGCTGACTGGCAGAAGAAAAAAGAAGAGTCATCTGCGGCCGCCGGTGCTGGGATGAGAGCCCAGGAAATCCAGATGCGGGAAAGAGATTAGGCTGGCCGGCAGCCTTCTGAAAATTACGCCAACTTTAGTTCAACTTTCTTGGTTCCAGGATCCAGTTTGGTGATCTTGAAGTTGCGAACTTGCCCGGCGTGGAGCGGTTCGGATTTACTTTTGCCGCCGGGCATGACGCCCTTCCAACGCGCCTGCAACATGGAACCCAGAGAAGACAGATCAGGCTTCGAAGAGGGCGATGCTGTGCCCTGATCTTTGTCGGCGGGGTCCGCGGGAGTTGCTGCATCGATCTGGCAGCTGGCGTGAATGCCTTCACCGAGTTCCACCCTTGCCTGTCCGTCAGAAATCTCCATGATGCGGCCAGTCACCACATTGCCTTCCTTGTGTTCGGCGATGTATTCATCCACGCCGCTCGGCACCAGTTGCTTCATTCCCAGCCGCAACTGCCGCTTGTCGGTATCCACGGCGAGCACTTGAGCTTTCACGATTTGCCCAACCTTCACAACTTCCTGCGGATGGTTGATGCGCTTCTCCGCGCTCATATCGCCGATGTGAATCATGCCCTCGACGCCTTCGGCGAGCTGCACAAACGCGCCGAACGTGGTAATGCTGATGACCGGGCCTTCGATTACTGAACCTGCGGCGAATCTCTGGGCGGCATCGGCCCACGGATCTCCGAGCGCTTGTTTCAATCCCAGCGACATGCGCCGCTCTGCAACGTTGATTCCCAAGATGACCGCGTCCACGATTTCGCCGGGTTTGACAAGCGTGCTGGCGCTTCTTAACTTCTTTCCCCAAGACATTTCTGAAACATGAATCAGACCTTCGATGCCCGGCTCAAGCTCGACGAAGGCGCCGAACTCTGCGACGCGCGTAACCGTACCGCGGACGCGCTGGCCCACGTTATACTTTGCGGCCACCGCATCCCAGGGATGCAGCAGTAATTGCTTCACGCCTACAGAAATGCGCCGCTTGTCGGCCTCGGATGAAATCTTCAGCACCTTCGCTTCGATAGGCTGACCGATGGAGAGCACGTCCGATGGCTTGCTGACGCGGCTCCAGGAAATGTCACTCACATGCAGTAATGCATCCACTCCGCCAAGATCAACGAAGGCGCCGTAGTCGGTAAGACTGCGGACGACGCCGCTCACTGTGTCGCCTTCCTTCATCTCGGAATAGCGCCGGTCTTTTGCCGAACGCTCTTCCTCTTCGACGACAGCCCGGCGGTCCACCACGACATCCTCATCCGCAACGTCTAGCTTGATAATGCGGCAAAGAATTTCCTGCTCTACCAGTTTTTCCATCTCGGCGGCATCGCGGACTCCGCTACGCGAGGCGGGCATGAACGCGCGCACTCCTACGTCCACGCTAAGGCCGCCTTTGATCACGCCTGTCACTGTGCCGACAATCGTAGCCTTCTCGGCGAAAGCCTTTTCCAGTGCGGACCAGTCTTTCGGGCGCTCGACCTTGGCGCGGGTGACTTCGTAATAACCTTCGGGGTTGCGACCTTTTACGGAAACCAGCAGCTTGTCACCGGCCTTCACGGCGGGCTTCATGGTTTCGTTAGCATTCTGGAAATCCGCCAGCGCCAGAATTCCTTCGCTCTTGAATCCGATATCGAGGATTATGGAATCGGCGGAGATGGCAACCACTGTGCCTTCGAGTTGTTTGCTGCCGTCTTCGCCATTGCGTTTGCGCGCATGGCTTTTTTCGTACTGCGAGAACAACTCGCTGAATGACTCTGTGGTGTCGGGTGTGGATGGGGATTCCTGGATGCTCTGATTGGAAACGGTTGGATTTGACATTAAGGCTACAGCCTCGCTGGGTGTGGTTCCCACCTAGGATAACATTCCAGGCGGCGCGGATTCGCCGAATGGAAACTGATCCCATTCGTGTCCAAAGGCAAACCGCGCTTCCCTCACGCTGCCCGCGTTTTAGGAGTCTCGGCGCGGACCGTGGTTGTTGCAAAATCGCGATAGGCACTCACAATAAAGGTTGCTTGAGTGACGCGATTGCATCCAAGCGCCTCGCCTCACAATCCAATTCACCAGTAACAACTCGCCCAAAAGGAAAAACCCGACATGCCCGACGTCCCTGCCCCCGTCTCAGTGAGAACCGCCGTCTCCAACCACTGCCTCGACCAAATTTTCCGCGAGGCCCGTACCCATAATGTCTGGCTTCCTCAGCCAGTTCCTGCCGAGTTGCTGCGTCAGGCTTACGAACTCGCGGCGTTGGGCCCGACCAGCGCGAACACTACGCCCGCACGCTACGTCTTTCTGACTACGCTTCAAGCCAAAGAGCGGCTCCGTCCTGCTCTCGCGCCAGCGAACGTTGATAAGACTATGGCTGCGCCTGTGACTGTCATCGTTGCCTGGGACACCGAGTTCCACGAGAAGCTCCCAAAGCTTTTTCCACATAAAGATATGCGTTCCGTGTTCGTGGGTAAACCCGACCTCATCGAAGCAACTGCCTTCCGAAATGGCTCGCTGGAAGGTGCTTACTTCATTCTCGCGGCCCGCGCTCTTGGGCTAGATTGCGGCCCAATGTCCGGGTTCGACGCAGCCAAGGTCAATGCCGAATTCTTCCCCGACGGCAAGTGGAAGTCGAACTTTTTGTGCAATCTGGGCTATGGAGACCAAACCAAGCTATTCCCCCGCAACCCGCGCTTATCCTTCGATGAGGCCTGCTTGGTTTTGTAAAGTGAAAATGCGGCAATCTTGGCAGCCCTCGCGCGGAGTGGCGGGACATTTCGATTTTCACGGGTTGACTTGGTCGGACAATTCTTAGATGGAAGAACCTTGGCGCGGCAGGGTTGTCGCGTGCAAACAAAAATGGTCCGCGCCCCGAGGTCGCGAGTGTTTGCGCGACGGTTCGGGACACGGGACCAATCAGAAGACTCGCTTACATGCCGGGCTTGTCTTCGTTTGCAGAAGTGGCATGCATCACGCGGAACGTAGTCCCGCCGCTTGACCACACCAGGACCAGAGCGTCTTGCCCCTGCGGTACAGCGGACAGGGCTTTCTGCACGTCGGAAGCGCTCTGCACCGGCTTGCGATCGACTTGCACGATCACGTCGCCGCGCTGTAGACCGGCGTCGTCAGCGGAACTTCCCGGCTGTACTTGCTCCACGACCGCGCCATGCACGTCAGTGGAAGCCTGCAGTTGCTGACGCAGTTCCGGAGTCATGTCCGCGAGGCCAAGTCCCCAGCGAGCCTTGCCATGACCATTGCTGGCAACTTCTTTGCCTTCGTTGTCACGGCTGCCCATAGCTTCGAGCATTACCGGAATGCTGACCGGTTGGCCGTTCCGCAGAACCTCCAGCTTGATCGTCGACCCGGGCTGCTTCTGCCCTACCTCGATCTGAAGCTGGCTGGCGTCGCTGACTTTCTGTCCGTTCAGTTCGGTGATGACGTCGCCGATTTTCAGACCAGCTTTCGCCGCCGGAGATCCGTCTTCGACCTGGCTGACGATGGCTCCTTCATTGTTGTGCACGTCGAAGAACTTGGCATTCTGCGGCGTCACATCGCTGATGCCGATTCCCATGTATCCGTGCGTGACTTTACCGTCGCGGATGAGAGCGTCCACCGTGGGGCGGACGATTTGCGTGGGAATCGCGAAACCCATCCCGGAAAAGCTATCCGAGTTCGAGACCAGGAAGGTGTTGATGCCGATCACTTCGCCGCGAGCGTCGACCAGCGGACCGCCGGAATTTCCGGGATTGATTGCCGCATCGGTCTGAACAAAACTTCCCGGAGCACGGTGATCCTTCGAGAAAGGATTCGGCCGGTTCAGTCCGCTGACGATGCCGCGCGTAACGGTGAACTGAAAGCCAAAGGGATTACCGAAGGCAAGTACGGTCTCTCCCGGACGCAGCGCGGTCGAGTTGCCCCAAGGTACGTTGGGAAGATTCGTGCCATCGATCTTGATCACAGCGAGATCGGTGAGCGGATCGGCGCCAACCAGTTTGGCCTTCATGATTCGCCGATCGTTGAGCGTGACGCGAATATCGACCGCGCCATCGATCACGTGATTGTTGGTAACGATGTAGCCATCGGGCGAGATCAGCACGCCGCTGCCGATGCCGTGCTCAATCTGCGTTTGCGGCCTCATCGGATGATTAAAGAACGGCGCAAACATCGGAGGAACGCCCTCGGGCATATCCGGCGTTTGACCGTCCGCCATCTCAACTTTGGAGTGAGAAGTCACGGCAACATTTACGACCGCAGGCGTAACCCGAGCGGCTAGAGTCTCCATTGCCTGATCGAGCGAAAGTAATGCGCCAACACTGCTGTCATCGAGTGGCGTAGCGGTGGGAGACGCAATCGGCGCCCGGGCAAACGCCGGCTTGGCGAATTCGTAAGTGGTGAACGACAACACCAGCGCGATTGCCAGGACGGGCAAGATCAGGCGGCGTGTCAGGAGGGTTTTGCTAACCCATGCTTTTGTGAACCAGTTTTTCATTTGCGTTTTTTCTCCTTGTGCAACGTGCAACTAATTATTTAGTTTCTAAAACCGTACAAATACCTTATTGCGGACAACTTGGTTATATTGATTTCGGGATAATTTCCTTCTGGATCTGGCGATCGACGGGATGGAATACCGTCAGTCGCATGATGCTGATGCTCCAGACTTGGCCATCACCGTCGACAGCTTCGGTTTGAATTACCAGCAACATCGCCTTCGGAGAGCTGGCATTATCGACAGAGGTGGAAGCGCGCATCCCGGCCTCGATCGCATTCACGTTGACCATGCGCAGAGAATTGATCCACGATGAAGAATCGCTTTGGCGTGCAGCCAACTTCACACTGGCGACATTTCGTGCCATCGCACTGTGCTTGTAAACGCTCCGCGACATTAGAGGAACATGGTCGGAAACTGCCCGCGGCGAGATATCGCCGTGCACGGGATAAGAATCGTGGCTATGCAGCACCGCCGGAATCATCTTCGCTCCAATGCCGGGTGAATCGAATGCCGGGGCGGCAACTCCGCGCGATGCGGATTCTGAAAAATTGGCGCCGTTGCCATCAAATGCGACCAGCCTCGGAGCATGAGGCAAGGCAATCAGGCATACTGCGGAAAATGCAGCGATCACGGCGAGAGCGGGCTTGTAAAGTTTAGTCGCCGTGGGACGCTCGGCATCGAGAATTCTCATGACCCGTTGCGTCGTCTGGTGCATTCGTCCCGCAACCGCTTGCGCCAAGACCAGGCTCCGCCGCAAGAAACTTTTCTCCGCCACTGATACCAGGCACTGCGCGTAGGCACGAGGATTCGAGTTACTTGCCAGTACAAAATCGTCACAGGCCATTTCCCGCTCAAGCGCTAAGCCACGTCCGATCCACCAGAACGCGGGATGAAAAAAGAAAAGCGCTCTCATGATTTCCTGAGCCAGGTTCGTCCAGTCATCCCAGCGGCGCAAGTGTGCCATCTCGTGCAGCAGAACTGCATTCAATTCGACGGGAGAGAGTTCCTGCAAACTCCAGGGAGGAAGAATGATCGCTGGTTTAAAAAAGCCGATCGCTGCGGGGGTACGCACCCGTTCGGAAGTGCAGACGGTCACAAGCCTGGAGGAGCCAAACTCAGCCAGCGTGTTGCGCAGAAGCGGATCAAGATCGGCTGAATCCACAACTTTACAACTTCGCCTCAAGCGGCGCAGCTGCCAAAAACCAAAACCAATCTTTGCGATGCCGGCAGATGCGATGAGAGCCCATACTACAAAGATGTCAGCCGCGTAGGATCCGGATAGCTGAAACGCTGGGCGCGAGCTGCTGGGCAAGCCGATAACGGTTAATCCGAAGCTCCCGAAAAAAGGTAGCGCGGCGATCGCCACCATCATGGAGAACCATACGGCAAACCGGGTGCTGGAATTTTGGCGTCCGCTGACGCGCAATAAGGCCCAGCCAAACATTGCGAGGACAATACCTTCCCCCACGCCGTTCAGCATTCTATCGGCAAAAATCTGAGATAGAGCCTGCCAGTGACCTGCGAATTCCATCGCTCACTCGCTCCCTTCGAGCATTTTTCGCAAGCGCTTCAACTCAGCCGCATCGACCGATTGATCCTTGAGTATGTTCAGCACGAGCCGTTCGTGAGAGTTGCCAAAAAAGCGGTTCACCAACCGGCGAATCTCGGACCGGGTCGCTTCCTGACGCTCTACCAGAGGCGCATATACGTGAGCCCGGCCATCCTTCTCATGCTTCACGTAGCCTTTTTTCTCGAGAATTCGAATTGTTGTCAGCACGGAGTTGTAAGCCAGCGGCATTTTCCCGGGCAGATCCTCCAACACTTGCTGAACAGTGGCCGGCCCCTTCTGCCAGAGGATTTCCATGAGCCGCAGTTCAGCCTCAGTTAGAGTCGATGATTTTCTGGGAGGCAAAACCATCCCTCCTTGCGTGAAATCTGCTCACTAATAATTGGACGTTCCATGTATTGGATTGTCAACTAGTAAATTAGTTGCATGGAATCGGCAGATGGTTGTATGAACCGGAGATGCCGAAAAGTCTTAAAAAGGATTCGGATCCAGTCGTTCCACCTCTGTTGAATCACTATCTCAAAGTTGCGGCGTTGGGTGGCTGCTTCATGAGTCGTGCTCGCTAAATTGGATTGATTAAAAAGGACGACTAGGCGATCATTAGCGAAAGCACAGTACGCTCGACCAGCAAAGACAAAGACGGTCAATACGACGATTGGCGTAAACAGGACGCCGTCGATTTCTTATACAATACCCGGCTCGTCTCTCTCCGGTTCTAAACTCACGTGCCACGTCACTGCAAGGGGAGCACATAAGATGCGACACCCACAGTCTAGCGTTCATCAGACTTCCGCTCGGGCCGAAGACCGGCAGGACGAGCGGTCACGCTCGACCGAATTCCGGGACGATCGAGAGCGCCGCGAACTTCCTTTGCGCGGCGTGATGGATACGATTCCAGGATTGGTCTGGAGCGCTCTGCCTGATGGCGACGGCGAATTCTGCAACCAACGATGGCTTGACTACACCGGGATGTCTTTCCATGAGATTAAGGAGTGGGGATGGGCCGCGGCGTATCACCCTCATGACCTGCCTAATTTGCGGGAACGATGGCGAATTGCTTTGGCAGACTCGACCTCATTTGAAGCCGAAGCGCGTATGCGGCGGGCCGACGGATGCTATCGGTGGTTCTTGATTCAGGCAGTGCCTCTACGCGATTCCGGCGGACGGATTGTTCGCTGGTACGGAACGAACACGGACATCGAAGAGCTGAAACTCGTACAGGAGGAATTGCGGAAACAGACTTCCCGTTTGGACCAGTTGTTTGAACAGTCCCCGGAAGCGGTTGCTGTCTTAAGCACCGATGACCGCATCGTTCGCGTCAACAAGGAATTCACGCGCGTGTTCGGTTATGATCCTGACGAAGTTTTGCAGCGCCCCATCAATGAGCTTATCGTCCCTGAGGCTGAGGTTGAGAGCTCCCGAACCTTCACCCGCATGCTGCTGCAGGGTGGCCGAGTCGAGGTCGAGACGGTTCGAAGACGCAAGGACGGGACGGAGATCGACGTGTCTCTTCTCGCTATTTCGGTCAGAACGACTTCCGGCGAGCCGGTGGTGAATTACGCCATATACCGGGACATCACCGAACGAAAGCGCGCGGAGGAACGCTTGCGTGAGAGCGAGGCCCGGTTCCAGGCAATGGCCGATATGGCGCCGGTATTGATATGGATGACGGGGACCGATGGCTATTGCAACTATTTCAACAAGCCATGGCTCGAGTTCACCGGCCGAACCATGGAGCAGGAAGTCGGCACAGGATGGCTCGAAGGTGTGCATCCTGACGATGTGCAGGGGTGCCACGATGGTTTTTTCCCTGCTTATCATGCCCGCAAGCCTTTCAGAATGGAGTACCGCCTCAGGCGAGCGGATGGCGAATACCGTTGGGTGATGGAGAGTGGCATTCCGCGATACACGGGAGGGGGAGAATTCGCCGGCTACATCGGATCAAATGTTGACATTACCGAACTCAAGCGGGCAGAAACAGAGCGCCAGAGATTGGGCCGGCTGGAAGCAGATCTCGCCCACATGAACCGCGTGAGCATGATGGGAGAATTAGCTGCCTCACTGGCTCATGAGATCAAACAGCCAATTGCCGCCGCTCTAATGGACGCCAAAAGCTGCATGCGCTGGCTACGGCGCGATATTCCTGATCTCGCTGAAGGTGGCGAGGCCGCATTAAGAATGATTAAGGACGCCACCCGCGCCGCCGAGGTTATCGACCGGGTTCGCTCGCTTTACAGGCGAGACACATCAGACCGGGAGCTGCTTGATGTAAACGAAATCATTCGGGAGATGATTATTCCGCTGCACGACAAAGCGGATCCGAATTCCATTTCAATCCACACCGAACTCGCCTCAGAGCTTCCGCTGATCAAAGCGGATCGCGTACAGCTGCAGCAGGTTTTAATGAACCTGATTGTCAACGGCATCGAAGCAATGAAAGACGCAAAGGGTGAACTGAGGGTCACATCGAACAGAACTGACGATGGTCAACTACTCATTTCAGTGAGTGATTCTGGCGTCGGCCTTCCTGGCGGAGAGGTCGACCGTATTTTCGAGGCGTTCTTCACTACGAAGGCGCAAGGCACCGGCATGGGACTGTCCATCAGTCGGAAAATTATCGAGTCCCACGGAGGCTCTCTGTGGGCGTCTGCCAATGCGGGAAGCGGCACGACATTTCACTTCACACTGCCCACCGATATGGCGGCCTCTTCACCTTCGGCCGCGTAACGCTGCGCCTGCCGCCGTGATCTTCGAATTGCAGGGGCCACAGCTCGAGCCCAAAGCCCTGGAAGCGAGATATTCTGCAGGCAGCCGCCGGAAGACCCCTGATTTTGAAATCACAAAGGCGTTACTCCTGGGAGAGTCGTTTCGCAAACCGCCACCGTGTTGAGACCGGGTTCTAAGTTCCATCAGATGAATTATTCCGGCACGATGACGGCTTTGTCCTTCGGAATTGCGTCGTACGCCGCTCTGTCGATGTTCAGATGCGGCATTACCAGTTCCGGGGGCGTGTGCGAGAGCCACTCGGAAAGCGATAAGTCCTGATAGCGGTCCGCCTTGAACATCTCCAGGAACCGAAGATCTTCGTTTCCAGTGTTCTCGATGTAGTGAGCCAGGGTTTGCTGCACGTAACCCACATCGCCCGCCTCGAAATCCATAGTGCGAGCACGCTGGCCGGTAGAGAGCACCGTCATTCTCGCTTGGCCGCTGATGTAGTACTGCCATTCATCGGCGTTCTGGTGCCAGTGCAATTCTCGCATCCCGCCTGGATGGACGGTCACAATGGCTGCGGCAATCGTAGTTGACACTTTGAAAGTGCTGGAATCAACGATCAGCACCTCTCCACCTTTGGTTTTCTTGGTGGGAGCTTGTTCCCGAGTCCGAAACGAGAAGTCGTATGGAGATGAGGGAAGTTTCCCCGCCGCAATTTTTTGATCTTCCGCCAGCGGCGGAGGTATTGGACCCTGGAAAATAAACAGTTCGTCGTTCCGCAGAGTCGCGAGTGATGCCTGGGGAATACCAAAATTTTTCGAGAGTACTTCCTTGGGCGTGTGCGCCATCAAGTCTGACAGCAAGACAGTTGCGTATTCGGAAAACGAGCCATCGTCGAACACCAGCAGGAACTCGGCGCCGTCGGGCGCGAGCCCCTGGATGGAATGGGGTATGCCAGTCGGAAAGTACCAGAGATCGCCCTCATGTGTATCGCGTACGAAGCTGCGCCGTCAGCATCAACGGCGGTAATTCTTGCGCTGCCGTAGAGCATGATGGCCCATTCGGCCGCCGTGTGCCAATGGAGTTCGCGGATGCCGCCGGCCGTAAGCCGCATATCCACGCCGGCAATCGTCTTTGATATCGGTAGCTCCCGGACGGTGACCTCGCGCGACCACCCGCCTTGGTAAACCCGCCTGTTCGAGAAGGAGAAAGGGTATTTGAAGGTCGGCGAGCCGCCGGCATCTGTGGGAGGCGGCACGCTGATGTCCGGATTGACCGTATCCAACGCCTTGTCGGTGGGACCAGGATCGGTCATGTGCGTGCTCTTGCCCGTTTTGACTCCCGGCATTAATTCTTGTTCTTGCCCCGCCGCAATGTCTGTCATCGCCAGGACTCCTGCGACTCCGGTCACAGCCGCTGACCCGAGTTCCAAGAATCCACGACGGGAAATCTGGTTTTTGTTACCGGCGTCCTCGTTAGTTTTGTTGTGATTATTGTTTGTTTCCAATGTTGTGACCTCGCTTTGATATTCGTCTAGATCCATGCTTTGGCCCCGACTGCCAGGTCGACAGTAATAGCGTAGGTGCAGTACATAAGCCAGATTCCGGTACAGTCGAAAATCTTTCGGATTTGGTGACCAATGGTGACGACTTGGCCAAACTCGGAGGGAACCTCCCGCTCGCGAGTGAGCGGATTCAATGAGATAAATGGTAGGCACGACTGGACTCGAACCAGCGACCTCTACCGTGTCAAGGTAGCGCTCTAACCAACTGAGCTACGCGCCTACAGTAAGCTGTTTCAATAGCTTACCAAACTTCTGATGACGGGCGATGACAGAAATCACCTGTAAAACGTCACCTGCAAGAACCACGTATCGCTCTTGTTTCGCAGCGACGATGGCTGTGTGACGTGCTTCAACCGTTCCCGGTGAAAGTCAGTTTACCGCGTTCGAACCGTTTCGCAAAATCGCGCTGAGCTTATATCGACAAGCTGGAAGTATTTGGTCAACTTCCTCTTTGCCGGTTATCCGCGAGTGGCTGCGGCCGACTCTCGTCCCACACAGAATCGTCGGGGAAAACTGCCACAGTCTCGCAAGAAAAGAGTCCTACCGATCGAACCAATCATCTGTAAAAGTAAGTTATGGTGTTTGGAGAGACCATGGCAACCAGCCCAAACTTCACAGCACCGCTTCCTTCAGACCCTCGCCTGCTTAATCTGGATCAGGTCGAGGATCTTCTCAAAGTGCAAAAGGCTGCTCAGAAAATCAGCTCCATCCTTGATCTCGACCAGCTGGTTGATAAGGTCGTGAACGAGATTGCCCGTTCTTTCGGATGTCTGGATTCAGACATCTACCTGCACAATGAACAGCGAGGCGAACTGTTGCTTGCGTGCGCTCATGGTTGCGCCGGTTGCGAGCTGCATGGCCCTGGCCACAGCCTAAAGATCGGGAAAGGCATGGTCGGATATGTCGCATCCACTGGCCAGATGCATTACGCCCCCGATGTGCGTCAAGACCCCTACTACATTGGCTGCGAAGAAGCCACGCTGTCAGAAGTTGCAATTCCCCTCCATGTAGAAGGGCAATTGGTGGGAGTATTCACCGCCTCCCACACCGAACTGGATGCCTTCAATCCGTGCCAACTGCGGCTGCTCCAAGCCCTATGCAGCGACGTAGCGGTGGCAGTCCACAATGCTCGTCGATTTCAACAGGAACAGCGGCAGCGGGAGCAAATGACTCGCGAGGCTCGGGAGGCCCGCGTCATTCAACAAGCACTTCTCCCGAAGACCTCTCCCTCCATTCCTGGGTTCACTGTATCTGGGCTTTCCATTCCCGTGGGCGCCGTGGGCGGGGACTGGTATGACTTCATTCCCATGGACCGCGGCCGTTGGGGACTGGTGCTGGCCGATGTTTCGGGCAAGGGAACTCCGGCGGCGCTGCTCATGTCCGCCACTCGCGGCATCCTGCGATCCCTGGCCGAGGCCGCGTGCACTCCGGGTGAAGTGCTGACGAAACTGAATCGCCTCTTGGTCGAGGACTTCCCCGCCGGCCGTTTCGTGACCATGGTGTACGCCGTGCTTGATCCTACTAAGCGCACTCTGACCTTCGCCAATGCGGGTCACCTGCCGCCGCTCCTCGTAACCGGCACTTCGGCCCAGTTTCTCGACGTGGAACGAGGAATTCCATTGGGACTCGGACCAGGCGATTTCTCAGAGGTGGAAGTGAACCTTCCGATGGGTTCTCGCTTGGTATTTTACAGCGACGGCATCACCGAGGCGGAAAATCAAAAGGACGAAGAGTATGGAGTGGCGCGTCTTCAGGAACATTTTTCGCGAACCGACGCGTCCGCCGAGGGTCTTCTCGATGATGTGCGCTCATTTGCCAGCGGTTCGGGATTGCACGATGACGCCAGCGTTATCCTCGTGAAGGGTTAACCATACTATTGGACTGAACAGAAAACTCTCTTTCGTCCATCCGGGCTCACTATGTCATCAGACGGTGCTAGAAGCTGATCTTCAGGATTTGACCTCCATTGCCCACAAACCATCCAGCCTCCGGATCAGCAAAAGCCACTGCCCAGTATCCGCTCACGCCGGGCAAGTTGAACCAGGTGCGTCCTTCGTCGGGAGTCCAAGCCGCCGATCCTGTGTCGAAGTTCGGCTCCGTCTCGGCAGTGACCACAACGGTATGGTCGTGTTCGTGGTCGAATTCTTCACCATCATCATGGCGATTGCCGCGCACGTAGGCCAGGCAGAAAATGGCTCCGGCCACAGGCGGCTTGTGCGTAAGAGTCCACGTTCGCCCGCCATCATTGGAGGTTGCGGCGTCGGCAGAACTGTTTGTAGATAAGTCGCCGCCACCCACAATACCATTCCAGGGATCGCGGAAGGCCACGGAAATCGCGCCCGCGCTGGCCGAGCTTACGAGCGGAGTGTCGTAGGCGTTCCAGGTGTCACCTCCATCTTTGGTGGCTAAGATCCTTGCAGTGGTTGAGCCTCCGGTAGCGATCCAGGCAGTTTTTTCGCCCTCGGTTGTGATACAGGTTCCACTTGCCGCAAATGAGGCTTCGCCCGGCAACGCGGGCGGCATATTGTCGGCGATTGAGTGCCAGGTCATTCCGTTGGTGGTGCGAATATCGGGAAATACTCCGCTCACCGAATCGCTGTGTGTGATGCCCCGATTGGGAGTCCAGAAGGCGAAACAATCATAGAATGCGTTCACGGTCTCGTTCTTGAACTGTATCGTCCAGGTCGCGCCACCGTCGACGGTCTTGTAGATGCGAAAATCCGTAGTGTTATTTCCAATGGACATCAGGTAAGCGACCTTCTCGCTTACGCCCTGCACATCGCGGAATTGCAGGCTCTCGGCTCCGGGTACGACACCGGATTTCCAAGTCTTTCCTCCGTCAATTGTGACCACATATGTACCGCCAGCTCCGGCTGCCCAGACCACACGGGAGTTCACCGGGCTGACGGCAATCAGCAGCTGTGTAGTGCCGCTCTTTTGCGGGGTGAGCTTGGGTTGATGAACTTTCCAAAAGTCTTGCGCAAAGCCGATAGTTGCGGAGGCGGCAATCAGGAAAACAACCAGCGAACGTTTCAACATAGGAGTCCTCCCAGGACGGACATTCGTGGCGTGGAGAAGTATAGGAACGTCGCACAAGAGGTGTCAAACTGGCCGAACGGCCTCCACGAGGTTTGCAAGGGCATTGCCACCGACCAACTTATAACTTTGCGTGAAGGGGGTAGGACGTGTACGGCCCTCCGCGTTGAGTCCACAACCGTCGGGCATGCATCTAGGTGGGCATGGCGAACTTGATGGAATTCAGTTTGGCCGAGACCACTGCAGTTCTTACGCGCACTCCTGCAACCGTAGATGCGATGTTACGCGGGCTGCCTGACAAATGGGTGCGCTGCAGTGAAGGAAGAGATACCTGGAGCGCATTTGACATCGTGGGCCATCTAATCGTCGGAGAGCGCACCGACTGGATGCCGCGGGTGCGGATGATCTTGCAGAGCGGGGAAGCGCGGCCATTTGATCCCTTTGACCGCTTTGCTCAGTCGAAAGAGAGTCGAGGCAAGTCTCTCGAACAGCTGTTGGATGATTTCGCCCGGCTGCGGAGCGAGAATCTGATGGCACTGCGGGATCTTAATTTACAGGAGGAAGACTTTAGGCGGCGAGGCCGGCATCCAGCGCTGGGCGTCGTGTCGCTGTCGGAGCTTCTGGCGACGTGGGCGGTTCACGATCTCACTCACTTGCATCAACTCTCGCGCGTAATGGCCCACCAGTATCGCGAGGCGGTCGGGCCGTGGAGCGCTTATCTGGGCGTGTTGCATTGTGCAGGTCATGGCGCTCCGTAGGCGTGATCCTTATGCCCGATTCTCGAATGAATCGTCTTTGCCAGTTGCAAAGTCAACGCCGTGGCGGCGACAATCATTTATGCAGGGAAACTCTCAGGCGCGTGAAGCTAGTTCCGAACGCACGCGCCGCGATCCTTTCTTACCCGGCTCCATGGTGGTTGTAACCCTGGGCAATCCAAGAGACAAATTCTGGGGCATGATTCTATCCCTGGCGCCTGAGGGACTCAGTCTGAGTGGCATTGAGTTGGCTTCTTTCGAAGATCTTGTGAGCATGGTGAAAGATGGCGAGTCGTTCAGTCCAGCTATCGTTTTCTTTCCCATGCACCGGATTGAACGGGTCGAGCTTGACTTGCCCGATGGCAATCTGCCTTCGCTTTCGCAGCGCTTTTCGGCCAAGACTGGCTCCGATCCGGCTGCGATGCTAGCTGCTCCGCTGGCGGACAGTCATGCTGTGAGCGCGGTTCGTTACGCAGCTATTTCCAAGAAAGACCTGGCATGAATGTTTCGCAGATCTTTACCGCACCCAACCAACTCACGATGCTGCGTATGGTTTTCGTCCCTTTCATCGTGATCGAACTGGTGGAAGGCCGCTATTTGTGGGCGTTGGTTCTGTTTGTGATTGCCGGCTTTAGCGATGGCTTGGACGGGTTGCTAGCCCGCAAGCTACACCAGCAAACCTTGCTCGGCCAATATCTTGATCCAATTGCGGATAAGCTTCTGTTGAGCACCTTGTTTTTGGTGCTTTCGATCCTGCACAGAATTCCGTGGAAGTTTACCGTGCTGGTTTTCAGCCGGGACATTTCCATCCTGGCAGCGAGTGCAGTGCTGTTTGCGATTGCCGGGCTGCGCAATTTTCAGCCTAGTATTTTTGGGAAAGCGAATACTTTTTCGCAAATTGCCGCCGTTTTTTTCGTGATGTTATTTAGCCTGCGGCCGCAACGTTGGGTGTGGATTACGCGGACAGTCTTTCTGCGGGCAACATTTGCTTTTACCATTATTTCCGCACTCCACTATGTTTTTCTGGTGCAACACCGGCTCCGGGCGAACGCTCACGTGCTGGCACAACATTCTTCCGCCGATATCCCCGCCAGTTGACCCTCTTTCGCGCATCCCCCTAGAATTGGAAGTTCGTCTCCAGCGCAATCATCCTATGGCCCTACGCCTCTACAACACTATGTCTTCGCATGTCGAGGAATTTGTTCCGATCCGCGATCGCGAAGTCCGCATGTATGCCTGCGGGCCAACCGTCTACGGCTATGGCCACATTGGGAACTTCCGGAGCTTTATCGCCGTGGACCTGCTGCAACGATTTCTCCGCCAGTCGGGTTACAGCGTCCGCTACGTGATGAACATTACGGATGTGGACGACAAGATTATTGCCAACGCGGCGCGCGACGGGGTGAGCGTGCAGCAATACACCGCGAAGTTTGAGAGGGCATTTCTTGAAGACTCCGCCATGATCGGCATCGAACAGCCCATTCTGGTGCGCGCAACGGAACATATCGCGAAGATGGCGGAGTTCGTCGCGAAACTTGTCGAGAAGAATCTTGCTTACCGCACAGAGGACGGATCTTACTACTTTCGTATTGCTGGTTTTCCGCAGTACGGCAAACTTTCGAAAAAAGATTTCGGAGGAATGCTCGATGGCGCGCGCGTGGATGTTGATGAGTATGACAAAGACAGTGCTCGTGATTTTGCATTGTGGAAAGCACCGAAGCCGGGCGAGGCTTTCTGGGATTCCCCGATCGGTCCGGGACGCCCTGGGTGGCATCTGGAGTGTTCGGTGATGTCGATGGAGGAGCTGGGTGAGACGTTCGATCTGCACGCCGGTGGAGAGGATTTAATTTTTCCGCACCACGAGAACGAGATTGCGCAATCGGAATCGTTGACCGGAAAGACATTCGCACATTTCTGGTTTCACGTTCGCTTTCTGCTGGTCGAAGGCGAGAAGATGTCGAAGAGTCTGGGAAATTTTTATACCCTGCGCGACCTGGTGCTGAAGGGACATAAGCCGTCGTCGATCCGTTATCTGCTGACCTCTGTGCCCTACCGCAATCAACTCAATTTCACTTTTGATGGGCTGCAGCAAGCGGCGGTATCGGTGGAACGTTTACGCAATTTCCGGCAGCGGTTGACCTCGGGAAATTTCGCGGCTGCCAGCAATGTGGAAATGCAGGCGCTGGCAAGCGAAACCATTGAGCGAATGAAGAGTTCGCTGGAAGACGATCTCAACACAGCGCAAGCGCAAGCCGCCATATTTGAAATGGTGCGCTGCGCCAATGCTGCTCTCGATGCGCAGGGAATCAGGCAGGACGATGTTTCAGTGTTTCTCGCCGCTCTGGAGAAGTTCGATGACATTTTCGCTGTGATCAAAGATGACGACTTATCCAAGATGAAACAAGTCTTTGAGTGGGCTCAGGCCGAGGGACGAGAAAAAGACATCAGTCCGCAACTACGGGAAG
>JBAVUV010000806.1:0-11056 GCA_049696955.1 Candidatus Sulfotelmatobacter sp.
GATCCAGACTGTTCAACCACACCGGAGCCTTTAGTTCCACTTCGCCGAGCACCGGCTCCAGGCCTTGCGCTACGTAAGCCAGATCCGCTCCATCGTCACCCAGTTCAGTAGGAGCGATATGGCTGAAATATTGCACCAATAGAAAATCGATTTTGTCGCGCGACGAATCCGTGTGTACCGTCTTTTCGATAAAATGCCGCAACAGCGCGATCAGCCCTTCGTTGTCAACCAGCGAACTTGTCTGCAGAAACTGGCGCAGTTGGTGCACTTGGATGCGGTCATCCATATCGTGCAGCCACTGCCGAGATTGCTCGACTGTCTCGCGATCTGGCGCATCCACGGGCTCGTCGAGCGCGGCGAAAGCCGGCGCCTGAATCACAAATTCACGAGCCAGTTCAACGTAGATAGGATAGAGGCGGCGCGCACTCGACCACAGCACCGCAAGATCTGGAGCGGACGATTCCGGCTGTGTAGAGGAAGATGCTGTCATGATTTCACGATCCAATTCGGAACTTCGTTGCGAAAGCGGGCCGCCACAATCGTCGAGCCCGGATGATATTGCACCGCCACCACGGACGCTTCCGTGTCCAGCGAGCCATCCGAATTGCGCAATCGCAGCACGTCGGCGAACTCCAGCGGCATGGTGCAGGCAAACAAAACCTCCCGTGGCGTTCCAAATTCAATCACCGTACTTTCTAAGAGGACACTCTCTAGGACCGTGCCTTCCTGCGCTTTGGAAGATGTCTGTTTGATCTCAGCCGCGGTATGACTGCGCGTGAGCTGCACCGGAATCCGCACCGGGGTGGCTTCCGGAAAAAAGCGCGCCAGGTCGGCGACCGTGCTGGCCGGCTTCGTTTTCCCCTTTGCTGTGCCTAGGTGACCCAAGCAACCCGCCCCTTGTTTCGGCAAATGCCGCACCAAACCATCCGGTAATGCAAAGACTTTCAGTCCCACCGCCGTTTACCGGCGTATCCGACCAGACTTCTCAAAAAAGTGCGGTTGGGCTCCCCCTCTTCCCGGTTAGGAAGAGCTTTGGGGAGCCAGAACACGCGGTTATGTCAGAATCAGAAGCACGACCGAGACCATCGCATCGAACGGAAGGATTAGCACTCAGGCGCTAAATTTTTCAATAAGTTAGAGGCACTGCAGCTCGTCGAGAATTCCGCGGGGCGAGATGTAGTCTCATTATGCGACACCCGTCTCACGGAAGAGCGTTGCCCAGACCTCTCGATCCAAATCCAAAAAAGCGCGAAACCCACAAGGCACTTTCTTTCGGATCCTTAACGGAAGCTATTTATGCCCGGAATATCCACAGCGCAACTTATGCGCTCCCTCTTTCCCTGCTATCTTCTTTTTTAGGAAACGTAATCCCTGTTCAATGCCAGCGCTCTCGGGAGCTCTGGCTGCTTCGTCCATTTCCAGCATCAAAGCTGACGCGAAATCCTGCTTACCTCCTGGGCAGTAAAGGTTTGCGGGGCACTCACATAGAACGCTTGGGGAGATAACAAATCCTATGAGAACAGTACTGAAGAAGTTCCGCTGGGGCAGTGCCGTACTCGGGCTCGCGCTCGCCGCCATCGCAATCCCAAAACAAACATTCGCGCAAGATCAGGATCAGGACGATCCTCCAGCCCGCGTCGCTCGCCTCGGTTACATGGAAGGTTCCGTTTCCTTCCAACCCGCCGGCGAAGATGACTGGGTTGGAGCCGTTCCCAACCGTCCCATGACCACCGGTGACAAACTCTGGGCCGATCAGAACTCCCGCGCCGAAGTGCAGCTTGGATCCGCCGTGATTCGTCTTGCCCCGAACACCGGATTCTCTTTTCTCAATCTCGACGACAACACCGTCCAGGTTCAACTTACCTCCGGTGCCATCAGCTTTACCGTGCGCAGACTCAACGACGGCGATGACTTCGAGGTCGACACCCCGAACCTGGCATTTACCGTCTCCCAGCCTGGTCACTATCGCGTCGATGCCAGCGAAGATGGCAGCAACACCGTCGTCACCATACGCGAAGGCGAGGGCCAGGCCACCGGCAACGGCCAGACCTACACTCTGCACGGCGGACAGGCCGGTACTTTCAGCGGCACCGATTCGCTGAATGCCGATGTCGAACAAATCGGCGAACCCGATCCTTTCGATAGCTGGTCTGAAACCCGTGACCACCGCCATGATTATTCGCGCTCCGCCCGCTACCTCGCACCCGACGTTGTCGGCTATGACGATCTCGACGACAACGGCGACTGGCGCGACGATCCGAGTTATGGGCACGTCTGGTTTCCCAACCGCGTCGATGCCGGCTGGGCTCCGTATCATGAAGGTCATTGGGATTGGATCTCCCCCTGGGGATGGACGTGGGTCGATGACAATTCCTGGGGCTATGCTCCCTTCCACTACGGCCGCTGGGTGAGCGTCGGCGGTCGCTGGGGATGGATCGCCGGTCCGATCGACTTGCGCCCCGTTTATGCCCCTGCACTGGTGGTATTCATTGGCGGAGGCCCCGGCGGGTTCGGCGGCAACGTAGGATGGTTTCCCTTGGGTCCGCGGGAAGTTTATGTGCCGTCGTATCACGTCAGCGAAGCCTACCTGAATCGCGTCAACATCAGTAATACGACGGTGAATGTCACGCAGGTCACGACTGTCTACAACACAACCATCGTCCACAACACCACAACCATTACGAACATTACGTATGCGAATCGGAACGTTCAAGGTGCGGTGATGGTGGTTCCGCAGCACGCCTTCACCAGCGCGCAACCCGTGGCGAAAGCGAGAGTTCAGGTCAGCGCGCAACAAATCTCCTCAGCGCCATTGAGTGGACGAGTGGCTGTCGCTCCCACCCGCGAAAGCGTGCTCGGGTCAAAGGGCGCGACCGCAGGTCACGTGGCCGCGCCTCCAGCGGCGGTGGCAAATCGGCAGGTGGTGGCTAAGAGAACGCCACCTCCGCCACCCGTGCCTTTTGCTAAACAGCAGCAAGCACTGGCGGCTCATCCCGGAGAACCGATTGCCAGGAACCAGATGCAGACTCTGCGTCCAGCGGCTGAAGCGCATCCCATGGTAAAGGTGGCGCCTGCGGGAAAGCCGGCAACCCGCAGCACCGGCCATCCCGCAAACGCGAATGCGCGGCCTGGTCAACCTGCTTCCGCGTCGCCAAATCGCCCAGCCGTTGCAAACGAGCATCCGGCTGAACCAAATCGTCCTGCACCGGCGCCAGCACAGCCGGACAATCGGCCGCCCGCGATTCAACCGAACAATCGGCCTGCTCCCGCTCAACCGGCTAATCGTCCAGAGCCGACCCCAAATCGTCCCGAGACCAACCGGCCGCCAGCAGCTCAGCCGGCCAATCGTCCCGCTCCGACGCCGCCACCAGCCAATCGCCCGGAGCCAACTCCCAATCGTCCTGAGGCGAATCGGCCGGCTGCGGAACCGAACAAACCGGCGCCCGCGCCGCCGGCGAATCATCCGGAGACGAATCGTGCGACTCCGCCGCCGGCGAAGAACGACCGGCCGCCTGCGGCTCAACCCGCTCCGCGGCAAACGCCTACGGCGGCTGAACGTCCAGCGCAGCGCACTGCGCCTCCGGCGGCTGCCAAGCCTGCGCCATCGCCAAAACAGCAGCCTAAGCCGCTAACCCCGGAAGAGAAAAAACGGCAGCAAGAGGAAGAAAAGAAAAAACCGGAGTAAGAAATCACTCTCCGGAATCGAAGGCAACTCCTTCATGCACCCTGAGTTTTCTCAGGGTGCTTTTTTGCCTGCCATCTGCGCATTACGTAATATCGGAATAAGACGATGCGAAGAAATCCGGACGCTGCCAGAATTTTGTGTAGCACTCCGTGCAAACCCAGTCGTGGCCGTTGGTGTAGCCGGTGCCGTGGTCGGGGTCGTCTTGAGACTCGAATAGTTCCCAGCGGCAAATGAAGCAGTGATCTTTTTTCCAACCGCCATTGACGAGTTCAAAGTTCTCGGCGTCTTCCGCCATGCGCAGGTCGAAGGAAATTTTGCCGCTCTTCTTTCCGACTACGATGTCGAGGTGCGTCCATGCGCGCTTGTCCCAGTGCCAGTTGTACAGGCGGCATCGCTGCACTGCTTCGTGGATACGGTCGGCGCTGCGGGGAACACCATGAATGAGGATGGCGCCTCCCGCGCGGCCGAAGCTGCTCCGGGTGCGAATGGATTCGTAGGTTCCAGGCATCGACTGCTTCTCGGCCTCAGCTCTGAGTTGCAGACTAATGCTGGCGGCATCGGCTCCGCCTTCGAGTAGCAGCTTGGCGGCGAAACAGCCCTCTTCGTCGAGAAGTCCCAAAAATAAATGCTCGGTTCCAATATGTCTGTGGGCGAGGCGGTCGGCTTCTTCTGCAGCATATTTAAGAACCTGTTTTGCGGTTTCGCTGAGCGGCAGATCGACCGCCGTCGATGTCGGCGGCAGCTTTGATGAATTTTCGTCGACCCGCTTGCGAATTGTTTCAAGATCAGTTTTCGGCAGCCAGCGATACAGAGCTTTGTTTTCGCGCAACAGACCGAGAAGCAGATGCTCGGTATCAATCACAGGCGAACCAAATTGGCTGGCTTCATAGCGTCCGAAGAAGATAACTCGCCGCGCCTTCTCGGTATACCGTTCAAACATTTTCTACTCCACAGCGGCAGCCTTCCGGTTACTTCGCTTCCAGTACAAATATCCCGGCACACCGATCAGCACAATTGCAGTGCCCCAGAAAGCTTCCGCCGGGCGCGTAATGATTGTATTCAGTGTCCAGGCCGCGCCCACCAGCACATAGATCGCCGGCAGCCACGGATATCCAGTGCAGCGGTAGGGGCGCGGAATCTCCGGACGCCTCCAGCGCAACAGAAACATTCCAATCACAGTGAGCGTATAAGAGAGCACCATGCCGTAGATCACATAAGTGTAGAGCTGATCGTAGCGCCCGCTCACCGTGAGCAGCGCGGCCCAGATGCCTTGTCCAATCAGGCTGAACGCAGGCGTTCGCCACTTGGGATGGATGACCGCCATACGCTTGAAAAACACTCCGTCCCGCGCCATGGCGAGATACACGCGCGCGCCGGAAAGGGTGCACGTTGCTGCGGCGCTGAAGCAGGAAACCGCGATCATCAGGGACAGCCACACCGCGGCACGAGGTGAAAATAACGCGGCCGCTGCCGCGTGAGCAATAGTTTCATGCTGCGCGATCTCGCCGAGTGGCAGCGCATACAGGTAGGTGATATTCATGGCCATGTAGATGACCCCAACCACGAGTACGCCCAGCACCATCGCCAGCGGCACATTGCGGCGTGGCTCCTTGACCTCGCCCGCGACCCACGTGATATACACCCACCCGTCATATGCCCAAAAGACGGCGATCAATGCGATCCCCATGGCAGAGATTAACTGCGTCGGGTGCAATCCCATGCTGAGACCAACGCCATGCGAACTGAAGTGAGACCAATCGCCTTTCCCGATGGCGAATCCCAGAATTACGAACGCAGCCATAGCGGCGAACTTTGTCCAGGTAGAAAGATTCTGCAATAGCGTGCCCCAGCGCAGGCCAACGACGTTCACATAAGTCAGGAGCGCGATGAGAAAGAGACCGAAGAGGTGCGCCCGCGTGATCGTGATTCCCAGCAGCGAGACAACTACGTGTTCCTGCGAAACGATTGGGAAGACTTGTCCGGTGTATGCGGCCGATGCAACCGAAAGTGCCGCGATGGTGCCGCCGTTGGCCACTGCGAACAGCATCCATCCGTAGAGAAAAGCAACCAGATCGCCGTAGGCTTCGCGTAGATAAACGTATTGTCCGCCTGACTCCGGGAACATGGAACCTAGCTCGGCGAACGCAACGCAGCCGAACAGCGAAATCACGCCACCGATAACCCAGACCAGCAAGAACAGGATCGGCTGCGGCAACGGCCCCGCAATGTCTTTGGCGGTCAGGAAAATCGAGGAGCCAATGATGCCGCTGACCAACAGCAAAACAGAATCGAGCAGGCTGAGTCCGCGCACCAGGGTGGCTTGCGGTTTCGCGGGAGTTTCAACCGCGGACGCGACCGGTGAGTCCATCATCCAATTCCCAGTTCGTCGGAAGATTCGAGTGGCGTACCACAGCGCCGGCAGATGACTGAGGAACAGTCGCCGCAAGTCAGAGGATCATTTACCTCTTTCGCGCAGTTGGGGCAGTAAAGCGCTCCGGGCCCAGGCTCCGGCGGAGGGTTCTGAGAATCTTTTGCCATGAAGAGGAAAACTGTAGCATAGAGCAGGGACTCCTGAAAGCCGGTGGAATGCCGGCGCCACGAGAACGAACATGCCTGAAAAACCACTTACTCCCGACGAAAAGCTGCAACAGGAATTCAATCGCTGGGCCGCCGCCGGTGAAGGCCCGAAGATGGAGCAGCATCATCTCGACATTACAGCGAAAACAATTCGCCGCATGAACTTGCGTCCCGGCGAGCGCGTGCTCGACCTCGGTTGTGGCTCCGGCTGGGCCACGCGACTGCTGGCGCGGTTGGTGGGCGACGGGCCGGACGGATTCGGGCAGGTAGTCGGTCTCGACGTTTCCGACGAGATGATTCGCGAGGCGCGCACCGCCTCGAAAGACTTCGACAACGTGCTTTATATCTGGGGCTCAGTCCAGCAGATTCCCTGGGAAGAAAACTTCTTCGACAAGGTTTTATCGGTCGAGTCGTTTTACTACTACGCCGATCAGGATCGCGCCCTGATGGAGTTATTCCGCGTAATGGCGCCGCGTGGAAAACTATTTATCCTCATCAATTTATACCGCGATAATCAGTATTCCCTGCAGTGGGTCGACAAGCTGAAAGTGCCGGTGCAGGTCCGTTCGGAAGCCGAATATATCGAGTTGCTGAAGAAGCACGCCTTCGAAAACATAGAGGCTGTTCGCATTCCCGATGACACGCCCACGCCCGACGACTACAAAACGAAATCGTTTAACACCCTGGATGATCTGCGGGCCTTCAAACGCGAAGGCGCTTTGTTACTAATGGCGACGAAGCCTGATCTGCGCACTCCGGCTCCGGGATATACGATTTACTAAGCGTTAGATTTCACTATCGTCCTCATCATCCTTTTCGTGGTGATTTAAATCTTTCGCCGGGCTCAGAGCACGCCCATCCGACGCATGGCGAATTTCAATCCGCCCATTCACGCTGGAGAGTTTGATACGCGGCCCGCCGCTGCCCAGTTCGCCGTGCAAATCGTTGCCCACGAATTGATGGCGATTCAGTTGCAGTCCGAAATCGTTTTCGATTCTCCCTGAAACCGTGCTGGCTTCGATCTCCGCTTTCGCATCCGAAGGAATCGTCATCTCCACCGAGCCATTGACAGAACTTAGCTGGATCGATGAGCCGGGAATCTGATTAAAGGTAACGTCCATCTGGCCGTTCACGGTAGAGAGTTCCGCGCTCCCGGAAAGATTGTGCGCTTCCAATTTGCCGTTGACGCACGAGGCATGTACTTCACCGGCTGCTCCCGTCACGTCGAGCGCGCCGTTGATCAACTTGATCTCATCCAGCCTCGCAGCCCGCGGCACTGTGAGTGTGTACTCCACGCTGGCCGGATTCACATTCATGCCCCACTGATCGTGCTCGGGATACTTGGTGCGAATCGAAAGGTGGTCGCTGCCGGAATCAACTTCGATGCGCGCCTCTTCCAGTCGCTGCTTCGAATCCGCGTACTTGACCGCATCCACCTTCACTTGATTTTGTTCCCAAGTGGAGATATGGACTGCGCCGTTAACGTTCTCAAGCTCCACGCGGCCGCCGGGAGAAAGTGCATAGGTCTGGTGAAATTCCTCAGTGAACGCTCCGCGATGATCGGAGGCGTGCGCAGCGGCTGCTACGACGAAGAATGAGCAAAGGCTCAGGACGATTGCTGAGCGCGCATGCGATGGGTAGGGACAATTCATGAGACTCCTCCGTTTACGAGGTTAGACGGAGCAGATGCCGATAGGTGAGAACCGGCAGGATCGATCGCATTCCGATGATGGGATATAAGCAGGTCGGCGCTCCGAGGTTTCCGGTCATTCTTCTAGGTCGCCTGAATTTTTCTTGCCCGCTTCGGTTAACAAGAAGATGCCTAAAATCGTCATCTCAGGCTCAATGGGATGCCGGTACCGCTGGCCCGGGTAAACTACATAATAGATCGCCGGATACAATAAAATCAGCCAGAACAGCAGCCACGCGCCCGGTCTGCCTTGGCGCAAGGCGCGCCCCAGTCCCCAGAACATCAGCACCGAAGAGGCTAAAAAGAGCGAATTCTTAACCTCGGCCAGCCACCAGATCTGCGCCAGCCGCGGCGGCCCCGCCCAAAAATAAATAAACCGCTTCAGGCATAGCACCGCAAAGCGTCCGTAATCTGCTTCGATATAGTCGAGCGAGCGCCGCTTGCACCTCCCGATAAATGCCAACTCGCCCATTGACGTGTACAAGCGCATCGCATACACGTCTTGCGTCGGATGCAAATATTGCATCCATGTGCCATCGGCACCGGGCCCATTGCCGAGGCGCAATTCCGCGCCAAAGTTATCGCGAATAAAAATAAATTTGCCGAACGTTCGATAGTTGCGCACCGTCCAGGGAGTGATGCAGGCAACGAAAATCGCAGAAGCCAGCACGATGCCCGCGACGGAACGTTTGCCGCGCTTCGCCCGCCGGTACCATGCCCAAAGTCCCGAGGCTGGTAGAAAGGCAATCAACACTGTGCTGTTCAACGCCGCGATTCCCCACACCAATCCAAACTCGAGCCATGGCATCAGCCCGTCGCGATCCTCCATGGTCAGCGCCAGCCAGAAAATTACAGCCAGCAGCAGCGCTGACAAACTGGTCTCCCACACCCAGCGCGTGCACCAGAACATTACGTAAGGCAAAAGCGCCCACGTCCACGCTGCGCCGACCGCGACTTTTTCCGAGAACATCAGGCGCCCAATGAGAAAAATCGGAATGCACGTCAAGGCGGAAAAAACGCTATTGATGCTGAGCAGAACAAACGCCGAAGCTCTCGAATAGATACCGAAAATGTGGAACGCTCCGGCAACTAAGTAAGGATAGAGAGGAGGTTCCCAGGCCGTAGGCCCCGTGGGCGTGCCAAAAGCATCGCTAAAGCCGCGACCCGATGCGATAGCCGCGCCGATGCGTCCCATCTCCCAACCGAAACTAAAATTATTTTCCGTACTCTTGAACTTATAGGTGTGGCCAACGATGATCCATCCCACCCGCAAAGACAATGCGATCGCAACCATCCAGAATTGGGATGTGCGGATACGCGCCCAAGCCTCGAGAAATTGAGTCCAGATGCGCTTGTGGCGAAGAGCCACGCCAGTCTTGGAATCCATGGATAATTCTATTTGTAGCTGAGTCGCCGGCCAGCGGCAACTCACTCGCGTGTACCCGGAACGATTGACGCCTGAACCGCGTTATACCTAGACTGAGTTGCTTCCTGTCATACCCCGCGAGTTTAAACGTATAATCGTTTCACTACCTGGCACGAATCGAGGTCACTGGATGGGCTGGCTGCAAAACAAATTCGAAAAGAATTTCATGATCAGCACGGTCGACTACGTATTCAACTGGGCGCGCAAGTCCGCCGTCTGGCCGATGACGTTTGGTCTGGCCTGCTGCGCCATCGAGATGATCGCCTCGTCCACGGCGCGGTTCGACATTGCCCGCTTCGGTTCGGAGGTATTTCGTCCCAGCCCGCGCCAGAGTGACCTGATGATTGTGGCCGGCACCGTGACCTTGAAGATGGCGCCGGTGGTGAAACGAATTTATGACCAGATGCCGGATCCGAAATGGGTGATCTCGATGGGCGCATGCTCGTCTGTCGGCGGCCCGTTCAACACTTACGCGGTGTTGCAGGGCGTCGACAAAATCGTGCCCACGGATGTCTATGTCACCGGATGCCCGCCGCGCCCGGAAAATCTTTTTTACGCGCTGCTCAAGCTGCAGGACAAAATCGATACCATGACTCTGGCGAAGAAACCGACAGAAGTCCGTCTCGATCCAAACATGTTGGAAAACTTCAAACGGCAGATCATGATCGCACAAACCGCACAGCCAAAGTGACCGGTCATTCTGAGCGCAGCATAAGGATATCCCTAGCCGTCCGCAGGGCTGATGTGGGGATAGCCGCCCTCGGCTGTCCGCCGAGCGCAGCTCGGCAGCTTTATGTCGCGATATCGAAAACTATATGCCAACATTCACGAAGCTCACCACCGAATCCGAACTCCCGCCTATCGACGAAGCGAAAGAATTTCCCTGCGGTGCTAAGACCATCTGCGTCGCCAACGTCAACGGGACATACAGCGCCATGGACAACGTCTGCCTGCATCGTGGCGGCCCGCTGGGTCAAGGAATGATCGAAGGCGGCAAAGTCGTGTGCCCCTGGCACGGCTGGGCGTGGGACACAAAGACCGGCGCTGCTGAGCAGAATCCCAGCATGAAGCTGGCCGTGTATCCGTTGAAAATTGAAAACGGCGATGTGTTGATCGAGACTTGAGTGATCGCGGGTGCTGCGGCTCAACTGTTTCCGCGACCTATCCCAACAGTCTGAGAAATCTTTCCGGCTGATTCTCATATCCTGGAAACACTTCATTCAAATTTCTATTCCCCATGTGCCTCGCTACCGCCTCTCCAACGACCTGCCGGAAATCCGTAGTTAGCGCCAGATCACGGCCTTCGTAAAGCTGCGACTGATCAAGCCCCGGCCAGCGTCCGTAAACTTTCCCGCCTTTCACCGGAGCGCCGAGAACGAACATCACATTCGCGTGCCCGTGGTCAGTTCCGCGATTGCCGTTCTCGCGCGCCGTCCGGCCGAATTCCGACATCGTGACAACCACAGTGTCTTCGGCAAGATCTCCGAGATCGATCCAAAAAGCGGCGATCGACTGCGAGAAGTCGCGCAGCACGTTGGCGATCTGTCCTTCCGTAGCGCCTTCGTTCACGTGATGGTCCCAGCCGCCGATATCGGCAAACGCGACCTGCACGCCAAGATTCGCCTTGACGAGCTGCGCAAGCTGGCGCAGGCTGTCGCCGAAGCGTCCCTTAGAATAA
>JBAVUV010000807.1:0-2420 GCA_049696955.1 Candidatus Sulfotelmatobacter sp.
ATGCACTGCATTCGATAGATAACCCGTCGCGCGCAGCGGCTGGCCGAAAAGAAAATTCAGGACATCGATTCGGTGACAAGCGATGTCGTAGAGCGGTCCCCCTCCGGCCTTTGCCGGATCAATGAGCCAGTTACGCTCACTCAGCTTCTCGTCCAGCCAGCCGTGGTTTGTAAGTTCGGCAATCACCGGCTTGCCGATTGCGCCCGCTTCCATCAGTTGTTTCGCGCGCCGCAGTTTGGGATAGGTTCGGCGGTAGTATGCAACGCCGAAGGTGCGTCCGGTTTCTTCGGCAGTCTTTGTCATCGTGCGCGATTCGGCCTCATTCATCGCCATCGGCTTCTCGCACAGTACATGCTTTCCGGCGCGGAGAGATTGAATTGTCTGCGGCGCATGAAGAAAAACTGGGGTGGCGATGTAAACCGCATTCACCGCGGGATCGGCGAGAGCTTCGTCGAGCGTAGCCCAAACGCGCACTTTGTAGGGAGCAGCTTTTTCCGGGTCGCGCGTAACCAGGCCATACAAGCGGCTTCTCGACTCGGATTGAATCCCGGGAATAACGCGGCGCGTCGAGATGTCGCCGATTCCGATTACGATCCAGTTCAACATTGGCGTCGAGAAGACACTCGTCAGCTTGTTTGAAGGTTTTTACCACGAAGGACACTAAGGATCACGAAGAAAACTCCTGGGCAGGCAGCCTTCGTGATACTTAGTGTCCCAGGTGGTAAATTGACTATCCAAAATAGAAGTCTATACAAAATCAAAGGCCGGCCTAAGCCGGCCTTCGCCATCAATCTTAGACACCCAAACTACTTCTTGGGAGCGATTGCATCCTTGGCGGCCTTGGCGACGCGGAACTTAACCACGGTCTTCGCCTTGATCTGAATAGGTTCGCCAGTCTGCGGATTCCGTCCGACGCGCGCCTTGCGGTGCGCCTTCACCAGCCGGCCCAGGCCGGGGACAACGAACACGCCGTTCTTCTTGGTTTCTTTCACAGCGACATCGGCGAGCTGCTCCAAAAATGCCGCAGCCGTTTTGTTGGGTAGTTCAGTTTTCTCGGCCAGATAACGGACGAGTTGAGTCTTGGTCAAACCTGAAGCCATGTTTCCTCCTCGGGAAAAAGTTGAATTTTGATTCCAGCGGGCTTGATGGTATATCAGCGCCCTGTGGAAAACACCCTTATTCTACGCGGGTTCCAAAGATATAACACGTCGAAAGGGCCATTTTTACACGTTTATTTGTAACCGCACCTCCCGAAATGGCCAAAATAGGCCGCTAACTGCACTGTGATCTATGCAGATCAAGCTTACTCCGGCCGCGCTTTTTCTCGATGCGGAGTCTAAGTTGCTCGCCTCCGGGTGCAATAATGCTGAAGAGGAGAATCACGATTTGAGTTGCGCGATCTGCGAAATTCGCAAGGAAAAACGCTTCTGTCCCGCGGTCCACGGACGCATTTGCCCGCAATGTTGCGGCGAGCAGCGCGAGGTGACGCTCGATTGCCCCAGCGATTGTCCCTATCTGCAACAAGCACGCCAACATGAGAAGCCGCGCTCGGCGGATGAATTTGACGCGACCTCGTTATTTCTTCAAGTCGAAATTTCCGATCGATTCACTTACGAGCACGAGCATCTGCTCATGGGACTGAGTTATGCCTTGGCGAAGGCTGCGCGCGCTGATCGCGCCCTCAATGATCGTGATCTGATCGCCGCGCTCTCCGCCATGTGTACCAGCTATGAGAGGCTGGTCAATTCCGGCTTGCACTACGAACAACCGCTGACCAGCACGGCGCAGCACGCTGTCGCAGAACAAGTGTTGGAGATGGTGAAGGAATTCCGCGCGGCGGAGCAGAAGCAGTTAGGCTATTCCAATCTGCGGGATTCCGATGTGCTGAAGGCTTTGGTATTTCTGCTTCGACTGAGTCAGGGACGCACCTCCGGACGGCCCAAGTCGCGCGCGTTCATTGATTTTTTGTACGACCAGTTTCCGGAGAAAGAATCAGCGGTGCTCGCTCCGCAAGAAGCAGGCAGCCGGCTCATCGTGCCCTAGATCGCAAATCGAGATCGAAAATCGAGCCACGGATTTGACTGATTCTACGGATTAGACACTGAGCAAAAGATCTCGCAAGATTGTTGCCCCGGATCCGTCTTAATCCGTGGCTTCGCTCTTCAGTTTGCGTACGATCGCGCCGGAAGGCAACGCATCCCGCAGCTCACCAACCGTCTGATCGAACACCGGATGCCGCGCTTGAGGCGCAATCTCCGCCAGAGGTTCAAGAACGAATCTTCGCTTGTGCATTGCAGGATGCGGAATCGTGACATCCGCGGAATCCAAAACAGCATTCCCGAACAAGAGAATATCAATGTCGATCATGCGCGGCCCTTTTTTCTGCACACGCTGCCGCCCCATCGACTCTTCAATATCAA
>JBAVUV010000808.1:0-2513 GCA_049696955.1 Candidatus Sulfotelmatobacter sp.
GAGAAAGCGCTGGCGCTCACCCAACAGGAACCAGAGCGCCGTTTTCTCGTGCAGCGGCTCGAGGAATTGAAGTAAAGGCTAGTTCGGGGCTGGCCCCAGCCTAATCAATTCCTGGGGTGCCCCGTCCTTGTCGCGGTTTGTGCGACAGAGCTTGCCCTGAGCTTGTCGAAGGGGCGGGGATTTTGACTTCCAATGTCGGCAAGCGGAACTCCCATGCGCTCCCGCTTGAAAGCGGTCCAGTGTGACTCAATCTCGACAGTACCCTCGGCCCCGGTGAGACAGTGCCGGAAACTGCTCCAGGCCCACTCCTACGGGCTCTGTACCAGTCCTCTTCTGACCGGGTTGCGATGAATATAGCGCAGCTTCTCGGTTTGTTTGGCGTAGCTCCAGACGTTGAAGTCGTAATAGCGTGGCTGCCAGAGCGGACCGCCCTCGGGGCCGCGCAGGCGCCGGGCTACGTTCTGTTTCAGCATTTGCAGTGCAATGGAAAGTTTGGTTCGCTCCGGCTCGGTGAGGAGCAAATGAACGTGCTCCGGCATGACAACGTATCCGGCAACGTAAAAGCCGTACCATTGGCGAGTATCTTCGAAGGCTTTCTCAAATATGTTGCGGGCGTGCGGAGTGGCTAATCGGGGTGCACGGGCATAGCAACTGAAGGTAACGAAATGGAGGCAGCGTGCTTCTTGGTAACGCTTCAGGCCCCAGGGCATAACTGCATCGTAGCGTTCCAGGCCCGAGAATGGGTGCAAGAGCGTCCAAGTTTTTGCGTTCATTTCCGAGAATAGGAAGGTCAAAACCCCCGCCCTGTCGCACAAAACGCGACAAGGGCGGGGCACCCGGCCCCACTCGTTGCGGTTTTCGAACGAGCGGGTGCCACAGACCCTACCTCCACTCAGCCATCTCTCCCGGGATTCTATTGAATTCGCCCCACTCTTTCTCGTACCCTTAAACTCAGGGAGCCAAATATGACCATCGAAATCCGCGACGCAGCTTTGGAGGCCAGAATCCGAAAGCAACTCCTAGCCACCGGCTCCAGCAGCGTCGAGGAAGTGCTGCTCCGCCTGCTGGACACGCAGGAAGAGCAGGACCGCTGGCTCTTGGAGAACCGTGAGAAGATCAACGGCAAGATTCGCCGCGGCATCGCCCAACTCGACCGTGGAGAGGGGATTCCGGAAGACAAACTCAACGCGTACCTGGCGAAACTCAAAGCCCAGCCCGAATGAGAAGGCGTTACGTTCTTGCGCCGGAAGCCGCGCTCGATTTGGTCCAAATCTGGCGTTACATCAGGAAGGAAAGCAGCGAGGAGATCGCAGACCGGGTTGAAGCGGCGATTCGCGACCAGATCGTTTCGTTGGCCAAAAGCCCAGGCATCGGTCACTGGCGCAAGGAGCTCACGGACGAAGCAGTGAAGTTCTTTCCCGTTTATTCCTATCTCATTGTCTACCGGCCCGGCACGAAGCCTCTGCAGGTAGTCGCCATCCTTCAAGGCCGACGGAATGTAGAACGAGTTCTGAAAGATCGCCGATAAAAGATCGCCGCTAAAATTTCCTGGGCGATTTGTCGAATTCCTTCCGGCCATTCGACTATGTGGTGAAGGCCGGGGCGACCCGCCCGCCAGAAAGTGTTTCCCCGGTGATACGCTATGCGAAAAATCTGCAAATCAAGTGTCGATTTTCGCCAGACCGTTCGACTAGTAAGTGGAGCCGCACCGCGTACCCGACGCCTCGCAACTTTGTGGGCCCAGCGCGGTCGAAGCTCTTATATAAAATAGCGGCCCTGATACGGTGTCCGCACAACACTCAGTACTCGATACCCGATACTCACTACCCAAGGAGAACACCATGCGCTTCATGATGATCATGTTTCCGAAAGACTACGAAAACGCAAAACCTGGCTGGGCGCCCGACCTCAAAAGCATGGAGGCAATGGGCAAGTACAACGAGCAACTAGGGAAAGCCGGCGTGCTGCTCGCGCTCGACGGGCTGACCCCGCCCGCGACGATGAGCGCGCGCGTCACCTTCAAAGGCGGAAAATCGAAAGTGACCGACGGTCCGTTTACCGAAACCAAGGAAGTGGTCGGCGGCTACTGGATCATCCAGGTGAAGTCGCGCGAAGAGGCGCTTGAATGGGCCTCGCGCATCCCCGGAAAGGATAATGAAATGGTCGAAGTTCGCCGGATGTTTGATATGACCGACTTCGATCCCGAGACCCAAAAGTACATCCAAGAGAAGTTCGGCAACGACATAGCCGCTGAGATGCGCCAGTAGTAAAAAACTCTCCGGGCTGGCCCCACCTTTCGCCAGCCTAATCACTTTTCGGGGTGCCCCGTCCTTGTCGCGTTTTGTGCGACAGGGCGGGGTTTTTGACTTCCTATCCCAGTGAGCGAAACTCCCACGCGCTCCCGCACTCCTCCGGGCTTTGTACATCGTAGCCTTCTAGGCGGGGAATTGGGTACGAAAGCGCCCAAGTGTTGGCGTTCGTTTCCGAGAATAGGAAGGTCAAGACCCCCGTCC
>JBAVUV010000809.1:0-4513 GCA_049696955.1 Candidatus Sulfotelmatobacter sp.
GCCGTGAACGTGGGACTGTCGGTAAGCCGCGTGGGTGGCAGCGCGCAGATCAAAGCCATGAGGCAGGTTGCCGGAACGCTTAAGCTGGAACTCGCCCAATACCGCGAACTGGCGGCCTTTTCGCAGTTTGGCAGCGACCTCGACAAAGCCACGCAAGCACAACTGAACCGCGGCCAGCGTCTGGTCGAAATTCTGAAACAAAATCAATTTTCCCCGCTTCCGTTCTCCAAGCAAATTCTGATCATCTTCGCGGGCACCGGTGGTTTCCTCGACGACCTGCCGGTAAATCAGGTTCGCGATTTTGAAAAGACCCTTTACGAGTATGTCGACGCAACCAACGCCGGTCTGCTGCGCGCAATCATGGAGAAAAAAGTCCTCGATGACAGCCTGAAGGCGCAACTGGCAGACGTAATCAAACAAGCGAAGCAGCAGTTTGTCGGCGCGCAGGAAGCGGTGACGAAGTAAATTCTTAGCTGCAAGCTAACCCCTGGCAGCTGATTTTCAATGGCAAACATTCTCGACATCCGTCGGCGTATCCGCAGCGTGGTGAACACGCGGCAGATCACCAAAGCCATGAAAGTGGTTTCGGCCGCAAAGCTGCGCCGGGCACAAGAGCGCACTCTGGCCGCGCGTCCCTATGCGCAGATGTTGACTAACGTTTTGAAGTCTCTGGTCGCCCGGGCTGAAATTTACGATCCCGAAACCGGCAAACCCAAACATCCTTTACTGGCGCACCGCGAAGAAAAAAATATTCTCCTGATAGTGGTCACTGGCGACAAAGGATTGGCGGGCGCCTTCAGCGCAAATATCACCAAGGCAGCCAGCCGGTTCATTGAGTCGAAAGCCGGAAAGAATATTGACATCGAGGCCATCGGGCGCAAGGGCCGCGACTTTTTGCGCAGGCGCTATCCCGCCGCGCCGGTGCAAACCCGCAGCCTTGCCGACGAGGATGAGGACGAATCCACCGAAACTCGCCCAGCCGCCGGCAAGCGTGCCGGCCCGATACAGATTACCGGCGAGCATGTCGGCGTCCTCGGCAAGCTCGATTTTTCGCAAGCACGGACTTTGGCCGACAGCCTGATCGAACGTTATGAGCGCGAAGAGATCGATTCGGTTTATCTGGTCTTCAACGAATTCAAGTCGGTAATCGCCCAGCGTCTCGTCGTGGAGCAAATTCTTCCCATCGAGCAGGTGGGCGAGCAGGTTGTGCGCCTGGCCGAAGAGATGACGGAAGAAGAAAAGAAGAAGGCGAAGGAAGCTGCAATCAGCGCCGGGGTGGGCTTACGCGGCGAGAATCCGGCCGACAAAGTTGCGGAGAAGTTTGGCACCGCCGATGTCGATTACATTTACGAGCAGCCGCCGGAAGAATTATTCCGCACCTTGTTACCCAAGTACGTCGGCATTCAGATTTTCCGCGCGCTCCTGGAGTCAGTGGCCGCCGAGCACGCAGCGCGGATGACCGCCATGGATTCCGCCACCAGTAACGCTACCGACATGATCGACTCGCTCACTCTAGCCATGAATCGCGCTCGCCAGGCAAAGATCACGAAAGAGATCATCGAAATTGTCAGTGGCGCGGCGGCAATGTGAGAAAAAGCGATTAGCTCTCAGCCTTCAGCGGTGCGCCTGTTCGGACGAATGAAAGCACTCTTTATGGAACTTCAGATGCGTGAAACATTGTTGGAAATCTTTTCGCGTAAAGTGTTGGAGAAGCTAAAAGCTAAGAGCCAAGAGCTAACAGCTAAGAGCTGAGGGTTTATGCCAGAAAATTTAGGACATGTAATCCAAATTGCGGGCCCGGCGGTGGACGTGCAATTCCACGAAGGCCACCTTCCGCCTATCTACGAAGCCGTTCGCGTGGTGAGCGACGGCTTCACCGTGCCTAATCCCGTCAATGTAATTCTCGAAGTCCAACAGCACTTGGGCGAGGGACGCGTGCGTTGTATCGCAATGGAAGCGACCGAAGGTATGGTGCGCGGCATGAAGGCCATCGACACCGGCGGACCGATTTCCGTTCCCGTCGGCCGCGGCACACTGGGACGCGTGATGAATGTAATCGGCGAACCCGTGGACCAATTGGGGCCGATCGAGTACAAGGAGCGAATGCCGATTCATCGTCTGGCGCCGGCGTTCGACGAGCAGGCCACGACAGCTGAAATGTTTGAGACCGGCGTGAAGGTCATCGATCTGATTCAGCCCTTTTTGAAAGGCGGCAAGATCGGTTTATTCGGCGGCGCAGGCGTGGGCAAGACCGTCGTCATCATGGAGTTAATCAATAACGTCGCCAAGCAACACGGTGGCTACTCCGTATTTGCCGGCGTTGGCGAGCGCACCCGCGAAGGCAACGACCTCTGGCTGGAGATGACGGAATCCGGCGTGATCAAGCCCGGTGATCCCGCACACTCGAAAGCTGCACTGATCTACGGCCAGATGACCGAGCCACCCGGTGCGCGCCTGCGCGTCGCGCTGACCGGGCTCACCGTCGCGGAATATTTTCGCGACGCCGAAGGTGCGGATACTTTGTTATTCATCGATAACATTTTCCGTTTTACACAAGCCGGATCCGAAGTGTCAGCGTTGCTCGGCCGCATGCCCAGCGCAGTCGGTTACCAGCCAAACCTGGCTACGGAAATGGGCGAACTGCAGGAGCGCATTACCTCGACGAAGAAAGGTTCGGTCACTTCGGTGCAGGCAATCTATGTTCCCGCCGACGACTTAACCGATCCCGCGCCCGCCACCACGTTCGCTCACCTTGACGCCACCACAGTACTTTCTCGCGCCTTGACCGAGATTGGAATCTATCCCGCAGTCGATCCTTTGGCTTCGACCTCGCGCATTCTCGATGCGCGCATCGTTGGTCAGGAGCATTACGACGTTGCGCAACGCGTGAAAAAGACGCTGCAAACGTATAAAGATCTGCAGGACATCATCGCGATTCTCGGTATCGACGAACTCAGCGAGGATCAAAAACTCACTGTGGCGCGCGCTCGAAAGATTCAACGTTTCCTGTCGCAGCCGTTCCACGTGGCCGAGCAGTTCACCGGTGCAGCGGGACGCTACGTCAAGATTGCCGATACGGTGAAAGGCTTCAAGGCGATTGTCGAAGGTAAATACGACGACATCCCCGAGCAGGCCTTTTATATGAAGGGCCCAATCGAGGAAGTACTGGAAGCGGCAGAGAAGATGAAAGCAGCAGCGTAAACTGCGGCTCCGGAGCCGCGCAGGCCGGGAGCCGCGCTTGTTATGGCAGATACTTTCCAACTCGAGATCGTCACGCCGGAAAAGAGAGTCGTCGATACCGAAGCGACGGAAGTTCAGATTCCCGGCGAGAACGGTTATCTTGGGATACTCCCAGGCCACGCTCCGCTGATCACCGAATTGTCAGTCGGCGAGATTACCTATCGAGCCGGAGCGGAAGAGCAAAAGCTCGCCGTGGCGTGGGGATTCGCGGAAGTGCTGCCCGACAAAGTGACGATTCTTGCTGAAACCGCCGAACGCCCTTCCGAAATTGATGTAGAGCGAGCACGCAAAGCCAAAGAGCGTGCCGAGCAACGGTTGACCAGTGGGGACACAAACGTTGACGTGGAGCGTTCGCTGAATGCTCTGCATAAAGCCGAGACCCGGCTGGACGTGGCTGGCAAAGCTTAATAGACCTCTGATTCCCGTATCGCGGAGATGGAATGCGACTTTCTCCAACTTTCCTCTTTTCTCTTTCGTTCTTCCTCGCAGCTTTCTGCGCCGCTCAACAAAACAAATCTTCGTTGCCTGCGTCTCCTCCAGAATCGCTGATTTCTCCAGATGTGCACGCAGATGGCAGCGTAACTTTCCGCTTCCGCGCGCCCAACGCAAAAGACGTCAAGCTTGAGCGCGAAGGTGCCGAGGCGCAAGCTATGGCTCAGGACGATCAAGGCGTCTGGAGCGTAACCACGGCTCCGCTCGCGCCCGATTATTACAGCTATTCCTTCGTGGCCGACGGCGTGCGTCTGATCGATCCCTCAAACCCGCTGATTACACCGAACCTGCTCTCCACCGCGAGCGCCGTTCATGTTCCGGGGCCGCCATCGCTTCCCTGGGAAGTGAATGACATTCCGCACGGCGAAATCCATCATCATTTCTACAGGTCATCGGTGGCCGATGATGAGCGCGATTATTACGTTTACACTCCGCCGGGTTATGATGCTACGCACAAACGCAAGTATCCCGTTCTCTATCTTCTCCACGGATACAGTGACGACGCCAGCGGATGGACCGCCGTCGGCCGCGCCAACGTGATTCTCGACAATTTGATCGCCCAGAATAAAGCGAAGCCGATGATCGTGGTGATGCCACTAGGCTACGGCACAATGGATTTTGTTCGCCTGGCTTGGGGCGCATGGAACCACCCGGAACTGCGCGATGCCAACTTCAAGAAATTCACTGACGCCCTGCTCACCGAAGTCATGCCACAGGTCGAGAGCGAATACCGAATCAACAAGAACCGCGACGCGCGTGCAATTGCGGGACTCTCCATGGG
>JBAVUV010000810.1:0-10681 GCA_049696955.1 Candidatus Sulfotelmatobacter sp.
TAGGCGGGTTTCCGCGACGCAGTTCTTCCCGCAGCCTGGCCTCGAGCATCTGCTGGGCCAATCGACCGGAGGATTGCGTCGCGAACAGGTTGCTCTGCGCGACGCCCACGGTCACCGCTTGGTCTCCAATGCCCATGCGCAAAACTGGGCGCCCGTCGGAATCGAAGCCGGGCGCGCCGCTGCTCATCATCCGTACCAGAGTCTTCTCACCGTAGGTTCCGGGAACTTCCGCAACGTCAGCGGCGACCAGATGATTCAGTTCAATCTGGTAAGATCGCCGATCCTCCGCGCCAATCGGCTGTTCCAGCTCTCGGTCAGCGTTAAAAACCATCGCCCGTTTGGCCGGATCGAAGTGATCAGTGTTGGTGCCCACATACACGGCGGCCACGCACCCCGCGAAAACCGGACTCGCTACAGCGCTGGGAACGATATATTTTTTTGATTTGAAAAACGACTCGACTACTCCGTGTACCGCGGTGCTGCGCGCAGCGCTGCCTGGAACCTGCGGAATCACATAACGCGAGAATGCGAGCTGAGGATGGCGCTCGCTGAACCTAACCATCCTCTTCGCCATCTGCTTGGGAGTGGCGATTCCGACATCGGCGACTATGCTGCGATGCAGAGCTTTCGGGTAGTAGAAGTTGATCACGTCCTTCGCGAAATCGGCGCAGTTGCGCGAGACAGTCCGGAAGTGTGACCGGTTTGGGGCGGCATTGTAGGCGCGGATAAAAGCCCGGTCTTGCGCGGCAGAAGTTTCGATTTCAAATGCGTAGGCCGCCCGGTCGTAGGCCGAACCCACCAGTTCGTACCAGTTTCCACCCGGAGTCGCTCCGTCCGCCGAATCAGGCGCGACCGCCTGCAGATGCTTGCGACGATACTGATCGCGCAGAAAGCTGACCATCTTCGGATCTGCGAACAGCGGAATGTCGTCGGTCTGGTCAACCGCGTAGAGATAAGGAATCAGCGGAATCGCCACCCAATCGTAGTGACCGATTCCGTCATAGCGGCTGATCACCGCGCCGAGCTCTCCTGGCGCGCAAGGGCGAAGCAAGATGGGAGTCTCCGCGCAAACTCCGGAAAGATAAACGGCGGCGTGTCCAGTAGCCGTAAAGAATCCCAGCTTGCCGTAAGGTTCCTCGAGCAACAGCGTGGCCGAGGCGTGTGCCATCGCTGCCGAGAGCACGACCATCACGAACGATAGTCCGATCGAGCGCCGCGTTTGAGCAAATCCACGCATACTTCTTCCTACGAATAACCCTTAATAAGAACCCCGTTTCAGTAGTTTAGTTGCTGCTAATCGGTGGGACCAGTTACGGAAGTCAGGATGGCAACACTGGCCTGGACCAGTGTCCTTTATTTCTTGGACTTTCGGGGTCGCTCATCATAAAAGCCGCATTAAATGCGGACGAGAGATGATTTTCCGTGAAAAAGTTAATCTGGTTAATTCAGTTTTTGAATGGCCCATACCGCGCTCTCGGCCACTACTTCGTCAGCGTCCGTTGCCAACTTCTTAAGCTGTGGAAGGAAGTTGGGGTCTCCACTGTTCCCCATGGCGATGACGGCATTTCGGCGTAAGCCGGCGCGTTTCGCGCGTCGCAGCGGAGAGGTCTTGAAGGTGCGGCGGAATTCCTCGGCGCCTATATTAGCCAGCCATTCGAGCGCGGGGTTCACTAATTCTTCGCGCGGTTGAAATTCGGCTGCGCTGGTTGCCGGCGCTTTCCGGTTCCACGGGCAAACATCCTGACAAATGTCGCAGCCGAAAATATGCCGTCCCATTCCGGAGCGAAGGTCTTCATTTTTATCTTTATCCTGATCCTGCGGAATCGCGCCGTGCTTTTCAATCGTGAGATAGGCGATGCACTTGTTGGAATCGAGCTGATACGGTGCGATGAATGCGTTTGTAGGGCACGCTTCGATACAACGAGTGCAACTGCCACAGCGGTCCGGAGCCGGCACTCCCGGCGTGAGATCGACTGAAGTCAGGATCACGCCGAGAAACAACCACGAACCGATTTTCTGATTGATGATGCACGTGTTCTTGCCGATCCATCCGACGCCCGCATACTTCGCGGCCACGCGCTCCACGATGGGACCAGTATCCACATAACAGCGAGTCACCAGATCGTCGGTTGCAACCGCACTTCTGAGCGCAGCCTCGACTCGCAAAAGACGCGGCATCACGGAATCGTGGTAGTCCCGTTCTCCCCAGGCGTAGCGGGAAATCCAGCCGCGACGTTGATTCTCACGGGATTGATTTCGCGCGTCGGTGGAATACGGCTGCGTGGTGTTGTAGTTGATAGCGCAAACCACAACGCTTCGCGCCCACGGAGCAGTGTTGGCCAGAGACGCACGCTTCAACCGTCCTTGTTCATCGCGCGCTTCGAGATACTTCATCTCGCCCGCGTGCCCTTCGGCAATCCAGAGAGGAAAATACTCGAGTTCCGGAGAGTCCCTGACAGGAGCGACGCCAGCAAGTTCGAATCCCGCATCGGTGGCGGCTCGCATTACTACATTCGTGATTTCAGCTTTACGATCCATGGATCCGGCAAAACCGTACCTCAGGCTCCTTGTGCCTTTGCTTCCGCGAAGACTCCCGGGGGCGGCGCCTGATTGACCAGCACCCAGAACATCCCGATGTGCCGGATGGCCTCGCCGAACTGCTCGAAATCAACCGGCTTTTGCACAAAAGCGTTCACTCCTAAGTTATACCCCGCGATCAGATCTCGTTGCTCTTTCGACGATGTGAGAATCACTACGGGGATCGTTTTGGTTCGATCGTCGGCGCGCATTGCCCGCAACACTTCGAGGCCATCGACCTTGGGAAGTTTCAGATCGAGCAGAATGAGTTTCGGGGGATGTGGAAACTTTCGCTCCTTGTATGGGCCGCGGCAAAAAAGAAAGTCCAGCGCCTCAGCTCCGTCCTCCACCACTTCGATATCGTTGGCGATTTTGTGGCGCCGCAATGCGCGAATCGTCAACTCCACATCTTCCGGACTGTCGTCCACCAGCAAGATCTCAACTACGTCCGACATGCATCACCTCTTCATGAATGGTAGGTCCTGATTCCTGCGCGGGGCGAATCTCCGGCGATCCCAGCGTAAAGAAGAACGTCGCTCCTTGATCCAGCTTCGCTTCCGCCCAAATTCGCCCGCCGTGTTTGCCGATGATGCGCTGCACAATCGCCAGCCCCACTCCTGTGCCCTCAAAGTCGCGGGCCTTGTGCAACCGTTGAAAAACTCCGAAGAGCTTGTCCACGTATTGCATCTCGAAACCCGCGCCATTGTCCCGCACGAATACAACCCGCTTACCACTCTGCATCATTTGTCCTACCTCAATCACCGCGTGGTCGCGCTTGCCCGTGTACTTCACAGCATTCGAAAGCAGGTTCACGAACACTTGCTTCATTAATCCCGGATCGCATTCCGCAGTGAACAACTCGCCGATTCGCCACTCGATCTCCCGTCCGGAAGACTCCAGCTCAAAGTCCTTGAGCGCTTCATGCAGCAGCGAATCGAGTGGGGTAGCTTCGATGGATAGTTCCTGCAGTCCGATCTTCGACAGGCTCAGCAAGTCATCCACCAAGCGCCCCATGCGCTGTGCGCTTTCCGCGATTTTCTCGATACAGCGCCGGCCGTCGGCATCGATGTGAGATCCATAATCTTGAGTAAGCACGCCCGAATATCCGGCAATGTGCCGCAGCGGAGCGCGCAAATCGTGAGCCACCGAATATGCGAAACTCTCCAATTCAATATTAGTCTCTGACAATTCAGAAGTGCGCCGCTCCAACCTTTCATTCGCGTGCTTCAGGCTTTGCTCGGCCTGGTTGCGCCGGGTGGTCTCCGAGTGAATCACAAAACCCTTTACCAACAGAATAAGGATAGCCAGAGTGTTTCCGTAAAAAATTACGGCCTTGATTTTTCGTGTACTGGCCGCGGCCGTCGCCAACCTGCGGCTCAACAGCTGGGCTTCGGTACGCCGCATCCCCGCGATCTGAGCGGCGATCAGTTCCATCCATAGTTCACCGTCATTTCCCTGGGTTACCGCATCCACTCCGGCCAGGAGCCCGCGGCGGGTGCGCACGTCAATGCCGGCACTCAGTTCGGCCAGCCGGGCTGCAATCAGGGGATCCAGCCTCTTGATACTTTCCCGCTCTTCGGGGTTGTCCTTGACCAGATCCGGCAGCTCTTTCATGTCCTGGCGCACTTGATCCACCCCGGCCCGGTAAAGTTGCAGGTGCCGATCCTGCCCCGTGAGCATGTAGCCTCGTTGTCCGGTTTCCGCCTGGGTGATGTCGATACGAATCGTCTGCAACTTCTCGACTACCATCAGAGTGTGAATCACCCACTGCCGATCCTTCTCATTTCGCACCTCGCTCCAGAAGGAGAGCGCGGCAATGCCGACAAGAATTAATAGCGCACACGCGGCAATCGCTTTGCTGGAGGAAGTCATCCCTGCTCGAGAGAGAATCGTCCTTTGTTTCATCGGCCAGCGGTGTCGGTTCTTTAGTCGTTTGTCGCGGAGACTCTGTCTGGAGGAATATCGAGGCGGTTCATCTTACGGGAAAGACAGGACGTGGATGATTTGATCTCTCGTGGCGGCGTTCCAAATTGGAACGACACTGTAATTTTTGCTTGCAAAATCATTCTCCCGCTCTTGCTCAGCGTTTAAGCTTTTTCTCACAGAGTCACGCAACCTTAAAGCTGCGCGTTCTCCGAATATGTTTCCCAGGAGATAAGTCAATATGCCACAAACCACGCACGCCCAGACTCCCACCATTCAAATCTCTGTCATTAACGAGAGCACCGTGCTGGCCGACAGCGATGTCACGCCGGTCGTCGCCGTGCTACAGAAACAAGTGACCAACGACTTTCGCCCCGTCTGGGGCACCGACGCCGAACTGGTTATCGTTCCCAAAGGCACGCAACCAGCCACCGGGAGCTGGTGGCTTGTCCTGCTTGACGATTCTGACCAGGCCAACGCACTCGGCTACCACGACCTCACCACCGAGGGTCTACCTATCGGAAAAGTGTTCGCCACCAGCGACCTGAAGGCCGGCACTTCGTGGACCGTTACTGCCAGCCATGAATTATTGGAGATGCTCGGCGATCCCAATATCAATCTCACGGTCTTCGTGCAAAACAACAACACGGCAGGAACTCTCTACGCCTATGAGGTCTGCGACGCCTGCGAAGACGACAGCCTCGGCTATCAGATCGACAACATTCTGGTTTCCGATTTCGTCTACCCGTCGTGGTTCGAAAGTTTCCGCGCCGAAGGCTCGACACAGTTTGATCGCATGAACAAAATTCAGTCTCCTCTGCAGTTGTTGGCTGGAGGCTATATCGGGATCTTCACCGTGAACTCCGGCAGTGGCTGGCAGCAACAGACCGCGGAGAAACATCCCACCAATCTGCGCAACCGCGGGGCCGTCGGCACCCGCCGCGAGCGCCGCAATATCCCGCACGAGTTGTGGGTGAACAGTCTGCCGCAACGAAAGATCGTAAGCAATGCGCAGAAATACCTGCAGCAGTTGCATACGATTCAGAGACGGCGGGAAGCAGCCTGAAAATTGCCTAAGTGCTCCTGGTCGTCGCCCCGCGCGGAGTGCGCGGGGCTTTTTTATGGAGCGCGCTCAATGGAATATTGCAATCACCGCGTCTGCCGCATAGTCTCTTCTGCTGCGGGGTCTCTGAATCGTGAGAGAATTATTTCTCTATAGTTCGTTTGAAGTTTGCTTGTCCAGGAGACGGCAATCGACGTTGCTACTGCAGGTATTCTATTCATCATCTTCATCGCCACTTTGATCCGATCCACATTCGGGTTTGGCGAAGCTCTCGTAGCCGTTCCTCTGCTCGCTTTCTTTATTCCCCTTGAAGTTGCTGCACCGCTGGCCGTGTTGGTGTCGATTACGATTGCCGGTATCGTGGTGGTGCAGGATTGGAAAAAAATTCACTTGCGTACCACGGGATGGCTGGTTCTGTCGACGCTGTTTGGAATTCCGCTGGGTCTTTTGCTTCTAACCAGCAGTCATCAACGCGCTCTCAAAGCCACGCTCGGATTAATTATCGTTGGATTTGCAGTCTATTCTTTAGTGAGTGATACCGCGATCGGCCACGCACCGCCGGAGTTAAAACCCGAACGTCGAGGATGGCTGCTAGTCTGTGGATTCTGTGCCGGTGTGCTGGGCGGAGCCTACGGCATGAATGGTCCGCCCCTGGCCATTTACGGGGCCATGCGCCGCTGGTCCGCGCAACATTTCCGGGCAATTTTGCAAGGATATTTTCTGCCCGCGAGCATCATTGGCATGGCTGGTTATTGGCTTGCGGGACTGTGGGTTCCGGCCGTGACGCATTACTATCTGCTTTCACTTCCGGCCACGGTGATCGCAGTATTTCTCGGCCGAGCGCTCAATCATCGCCTGCATGGAGAGGGTTTTCTGAAATATGTTTACCTGAGCTTGGCAGGAATCGGGGCGCTGTTGACGGTTCAGGCAATCGCCGGCCGGCTTTAAGAAGTTGGGCGCTGACCTAGGTTGACGCTGAGCGCCTTACATCCCCAGTTTTTTCACTTCCTCGTTGTAATACTTTCGGTAGAGGATATCCCACTCCTGCGAGCCTTCGAGGATAGTGCGCTTCTGGCTCTCGATCTTCAGCCGGGCGGCTTGATCGATCCTTGCTTCTTGATTGAGCAGCTCTTCGAGAATCTTGCGCGTTTCCTGGCGGATGGTGTTTGGGTCTTCGATGAAATCCACTTCGTCCATGCTCTTGAGCGCGTCGGCGACGGCCCGCGCCAGTACATTCACTTTATCGCGGCTTAGTCTCACAGCACCGCCTTGTACTTGCGCACCAGTTCGCTTTTCACCTTGCGAAACATTTCCTGGTAGTTTGCGCCGGTCTTATTCATCTCTTCCGAATAGGCTTCGAGGATGACGCGCACCTCATCGTTGATGCGGTCTTCGAGAGTGAGTTCGTCGAGCAGAGCGGCGTGCACGCGCTCCGTTACTTTGGGCACGGCGGTGGTTTCGATAGCCTTGCCGGCAATCAGTTTCTTGGTAACTTCGCGGGCCAGGTAGCCCACATATTCCTTGGAAAGAAGCATGAGCGGATAGAATGTCCTGTATCAGCAGGGGTTTTGTTCGTGAAACATAGAGTGTAACACGGCATTCACGAACCGGAGGACGTGTAATTCATGATCCGTCGATGTGACGATCGCGATTTTGAGGTGATTTGGACCATCATCAACGACGGCGCGCAGGCCTATAAAGGGATCATTCCCGCCGATCGGTGGACAGAACCGTATATGTCCCGGGAAAAACTCCAGCATGAAATTGACGACGACGTCGTTTTCTGGGGCTTCGAGGAGAACGGCATGCTGGCGGGCATAATGGGGATTCAGGAAGTCCGCGACGTCACCCTGATCCGCCACGCCTATGTTCGAACCGGCAACCAGAAGCGAGGGGTTGGCGGGCATTTGCTATCTCACCTGCGGGGGCTCACAAGTGATCCCGTGCTGATCGGCACCTGGGCCGACGCGGCTTGGGCAATCCGCTTTTACGAGAGGCACGGCTTTCAGATGGTTGAGCCGCAGGAGAAAGATCGGCTGCTCAAAAAGTACTGGAGCATACCCGAACGCCAGATCGAAGCCTCGGTGGTGCTGGCAGACCAGACGTGGCGCGCGCTCCGCTGCGGCAGTTAGCTTCTGCAGCTTGTGCGATCACATCGCTGGCAGGTTCATGCCCAAACGGCATACAATATTGGCGGTAAGAAAAGTTTTACTATGTCACCCACCTCAGACGATTTATCCACGGTTAAAGATGACATGATCGCCTTCATCGAAGGCCATGGCATGAGCCGTTTCCACGGCTACGTCGATTATGACGAGGTGCAGTGCGTCATGTGGGAGATGGGCAATAATCCAGACGGCTGGAAGGATTTTGTCGAACTGGCAAAGAGCGCCGGCGCGCCGTTCCTCACCATGCATTCCTGGAAGCTGGACCGCGAGGAGCTTGACGAGTTAGTGGAGCGGTTGGCGCACTCGGAGTTCAGCGACGGGGATGACGTGGAGGATGCCCGCTGGCTTCGCGCGCACGTAGGCAAGGTTGGATTCTTGCAACTGGGCTGGGCTTATCAGGGATCGATGTTTCTCTGTGAGTCCAGTACCGAGTGGTACGACCGTTACCAACGCCTGCTGGAGGTCTCGGAGGATTTCGGCGGCATTCCCATCGACGAACCGGATCAGGACGACGAGAACTAATCGTGCGAGGGAACGCACGCTGGCAACTGGCCGCGGATGATCCAGCGCAGGTGCAGACTCTAGCTGCAAGTCTCCGCGACCTGCCCTTCGCTTCTCACCAATTGAATGGACGGTCCAGTGCCAGTTCTCTTCATACGCTGGCGGGTCTGCTGCTGCGCCGCGGATTGAGCGATGCCGAGTCAGCCGCGCGCTTTCTTACTCCTTCGCTCACTCATCTGCATCTTCCCGAACAGATGACCGGACTGCGCTGCGCGGTTGACCGCATCGACGCCGCCATTGAGCGCAAAGAGCCCATCCTGATCTACGGCGACTACGATGTCGATGGTACGATGGCCATTATCATTCTGAAAACTGCCATTGAACTCTGCGGCGGTACGGCCGATTTCCACGTCCCGCACCGTATTCGCGAAGGCTACGATATGCGCGATGACGTCATCGAACGCGCCGCGGCTGCTGGCATTCGCCTTATCATCAGCGTGGACATGGGTATCCGAGCCTTCGCCCCGGCCGACACCGCACATCGCCTCGGCGTCGATCTCATCGTCACTGACCATCATTTGCCTGGGCCGGATGGCGTTCCGAAGGCGCATTCGGTCGTCAATCCCAATCAAGTGGGTTGCGAATATCCATACAAGCAGCTTTGTGGCGCGGGCGTCGCTTTTAAAGTGGCGCAGGGATTAATGCAGCGCCGCCTCGCGGAAAAAGATCAGACACGTTTGCTGCTGAGTTTTATGAAGGTTGTCGCGATTGCGACCGTTGCCGATGCGGTTCCACTGACCGGTGAGAATCGGGTCTTCGCCAGCCTCGGCCTCGATGCCCTCCGCCGTGCGGTGAATCCCGGATTGAACGCGCTGCTCGAAGTTGCGCAGATTTCGACCAAGCGTCCGCCTAATTCCACCGAAGTTGCCTTTCGCATCGCTCCGCGCATCAACGCTGCCGGACGCATGGATGTTGCCCGCGACGTGATCGAACTATTCAGCGTGAAAGATCCCGACCGTGCGCGGCTGCTTGCGGGAAAACTTGATCGTCTCAATGCCGAACGGCAGGAAGAAGAGCGCCGTATTCTGCGCTCCATCGACGAGCGCATCGCCGGCGATCCGGCGCTATGCGAGGCCTATTGCATAGTGGTCGATGGCGAAGGCTGGCACCGCGGCGTGATCGGCATTGCGGCTACCCGCATTGTCGAGCGTTATCACCGTCCCGCCATGGTTATCTCGCGTGAAGGCGAAGAGGCGTTCGGCTCCGGCCGGTCCATACGCCCTTTTCATCTGCTCGAAGCGGTCGAATCCAGCAGCGCCCTCTTCACCCGCTATGGCGGACACTCCCACGCCTGTGGCTTTGCCATGCCCTCGGCACACATCGGGCAACTCAGGGCGGAATTAGATGCATTCGCACGCTCGCGACTGACCGCAGCGGACTTCGATCCCGTGCTCGACGTAGAAGCCGAACTGGATCTCGCGGAAATCACTCCTGCTCTTTTTCAAATGCTGAAATTGCTGGAACCGTACGGCACGGGAAATCATGAGCCGGCATTCAGCGCGCGTGAAGTCCGACTGATCGCGCCGCCGAAAATTCTGAAAGACAAGCACATTAAACTGAAGCTAAAAGCAAACGGAAATGCCGCCGCGAAAGAGCCGAGAACGGGGAACCGGGAAGCCAGAACTGTCTTCGACGCCCTCGGGTGGAACATGGCCGAACGTCTGCAACAATCGCCGCTTCTTGCCGGAGACGTGATCGACATTGCCTTCACCATTGGTCACAACGACCATCCTGATTTCGGCGGCCTCGAGCTGACACTGCGAGACTTCAAAAGTGAAATGCCAATAGCTGACTCGAAGAGGAGTCTGATCCATGCCAAAACTGGTAGCTGATGGATGAATTCGCGGCTACCACATCTGGTAATAACCGTTGCGGCGAGCTATCTCTACAGGAACCCCGAGCACCGCGGTCAGGCGCGCACTCTGCAGAATTTCATCTTTGCGACCGTCGGCCACAATGTGTCCCCGGCTCATTAGGACCACGCGCTCGATCTCCGGAATAATGTCGCCCAGTTCGTGGGTTACAAGCACAATCCCAATTCCCGAGTTCGCAAGAGTGCGCATGGTATGCCGCACGCTTTGCTGGGCCGAGAGGTCCAGAGAATTGCACGGCTCATCGAACAACAATGCGCGAGGATTATGCACCAGGGCGCGGGCGATCAGCACGCGCCGGGCTTCTCCCGAAGACATCTCACAAACCCGTCGCTCTGCCAAATTTTCGACTTGCAACTGCGCCAGAGCGGCGTCGGCCAGTTCACGGTGCCGGGGATCGACCACGTGGTGCGGAAATACCTGGATGCTGCTGAAAAATCCCGACAACACGACGTCTCGTCCGCTGGCGTCTCCTGTACAAGACGCCATTCGGTCATTCGAAACAAGTCCCAGAAGGG
>JBAVUV010000811.1:0-2425 GCA_049696955.1 Candidatus Sulfotelmatobacter sp.
ACATTACGCTGAAGGATTCATCCGCCGTAGCAACCTCGATTTTTTCCGCGGGAGCGAAATTCTCCGGAACCAGCGTCTTCAAAAAGAAGTTCAGGCGGGCATCCTGAGGAAGTTCGCCGTCAGTCTCAAGGCGGACTGCCGAAGGCGCCGCGGCTGGATCTAACTGCACGCTCTTGCTCAATATCGTGACACGCGGCCGCGGATCCTCCACTTTGGTTTGAAGATCTAATGCGCGGCCATCCTTCAACGTGACGTGGACTGCAATTGCATCTCCGGTTTGCAAGCGCTTGCTCACCGTGGCGTCCTGGCATACCAGTTTCAGCTCATCCTGCTGATTGGCGCGAGATAAACCGGCAGGTGCAAAATGCAGACCAGCGATGTCGAGCGCAGTGACCTGATCGAGTCTGGTTCCTTTGAGAACTCCATCAGAATCTCCGGCGTGGATGTTGAAGGCATCAAGACGACCAGCCTCAAAATAAGTGTGCAGCGGGATTTCGTCCGGTTGACGCGTGCCCTGTTTGTGAATCATGAGGGTGAGAGTTCCGGCGACTGCGTTCTGTAAGGGAACTTTCACTTCCAATTCTTCGGGCTTGGCGATCTTCCAGCTAGCGGGAGTGCTCTTGCCTTTATCATCGCGCAAGCTGACTGAGCTTACGCAGCACGCGTCGGGAGACTGAAGATGTAACGTATCTTCGCGTCCTACGATGAGCGCGCTGGCATCCTTGGATGCGACCACCCATTGACCCGGGCTGGAGGCGCGTAGCCGAAAGCGCGGACCATCAAACGGATGAAAACCCCAGGTACCACGCAGAATTCCACTGACCTCGCCTTCCAGCTCCACCGTTTGCATCGCTTTGGTGTCGATCACAAAACCACCCTGCGCGGGATCCGGCACAGCCGGAAGATCGATTCCGTTGGGAGACTTGGTCTCCACGTGCAAAACAAAGTTGTGAGCCAGCTCGGTCGCGAATACCAAAGGAGCGCCGTCAGCCGGCAGCACGAGTCCGGGTTTGTCCACGCAGAAAACCTGCGTCGCATCAAGGGCGCGCAGAGGAGGATTGGCGGCCGGCAGAACCAGCGGAAGCGCAATCACGATCACCGACTTCGGATTCCGGAAAGAAGGCGGATAGTTGAGACGAAGATTAAGATTGTCCTTTTTGGGTAGTGAGAGAGCCGGGATGTACTGATACTGCGCGGTGTGCGCCGAGCCAAGAATGCGCACCACATCGACGACCGCGCCAACGTAAGCGCTATAGTATCCGGCGCCCGCAGTCGGTGTGGCGCTTACCTGCACCAGCAGGTCGCTGGATGGTCCAGAACTAAGAGTCGCAACCATGGTCTGACTGTGAGCGTCGTCGAGAACCAATTGATCCGTGTTCTGCGTGAGGCAGGGAGCCTGCTGCGCGCTCGGCTTATCAAAGCACTGCTGATCGAGACGCATATTGAGGCTGCGCGCCAGAAGAGTGGTTCGCGCCTTCATCTTTTCGGGATCGGTTTCAGACGTCTGCCGAACCGACTCGAGATACTTTTCCAGGCGCTGACGATCGAGACTCGCCTGTTCCAGATCCTGCGCGGCGCGAACAAAAGCTCCGGGCTTGCCTCGCACTGCGCTGCGGATTGTGCTGAACGCTCCCCCGGTCTCCGGCGCAAGGAATACGATCGCTTCTTCCGCTCCGGCCGGAACCGGCACAAAGATACCTTCGTCACGAACCGTCTTGCCCCAAGCCTCGACGCGAATGAACCAGGAATCCGGAGGAGGGTTCGTCGATCCCCGCAGAAAAGCAATAACCATCAAATACCGAACCGACTGAGTTTCAGGCAGATCGGGATGGACCCAAAGCCGGTCTGCCACCTGAAGATTTGGGACTTCGGAAATCGGTAGCGTATGGCCGTCGCGTTGTACGCGGACGTCAACTTTCGGTCCGGTCAGATCAAAGGCAGCCGCATCGGCGGCAAGGTACTCTGGGCAGAAAACAAACAACAAAACAGCACCAACAACGAGCAACAATTTCCGTAAATCTTGGCCCAAATCAATCAAAACGGACTTCTTCCTTTCGGACGTAAATCGTTGAGTTCGCGCCGCCGAATCGAAGCCGAAAATATTTCGCCGGTTAAGCCCGCGAACCGTGGGTAGATGTTTATGGTACTGCGGCGGCGAGCGTGAGAGCAACCGGTCTGCACTAGATAGTGCAACGAATCACCGGCACTCTTGCGCTTTCGATGATCTGGTTTCTGCACAAAAACAAGGCGGCGGACATTCGCATTCTCTGCGAACCCCGCCGCTGATTCCTTTGAAAAACTCTGTGACTCTAGGCCCTGGCGCCAACTGCGGCCGGTTCCGGCACAGGAACACTCTTGTCCTCGCCGTTAGGCTTCTGCTGAGAAGGCTGCCCGCCCTTGCGGATATCGATGCCGCCTTTAAAGA
>JBAVUV010000812.1:0-7776 GCA_049696955.1 Candidatus Sulfotelmatobacter sp.
GGATTCGCCTGGCAACGCAGATTGGCTCCAAGCTGCGCGGCGTGCTCTACGTGCTGGATGAGCCATCGATCGGCTTGCATCATCGCGACAATGGACGGCTGCTCACCGCGCTGGAAAATCTTCGCGATCTGGGCAACACGGTTCTCGTCGTCGAGCATGACGAAGAAACGATTCGCCGCGCGGACTACGTGATCGATCTTGGTCCGGGCGCGGGACGTCACGGCGGCGGCCTGGTCGCCCACGGCACTCCGGAAGAAATTATGCGAGATCCCGACTCGCTGACCGGGGCTTACATCTCGGGAAAAGTGCAGATCGAGATGCGGCCGGAGCGCCGGCAACAAAATGGAGCAGCGCTGACCATTCTCGGCGCGAAGGAAAACAATCTCAAGAATCTCGACGTCACTTTTCCTCTGGGCGTGATGACGGTGGTGACGGGAGTCTCCGGGTCGGGCAAGTCTACGTTGGTGAACGACATTCTTTACCGCGCGCTGGCGAGGCAACTCTACCGGTCGCGCGAAAGGGCGGGCGATCATAAGTCGATCATGGGCGCGGAGAACATTGACAAGGTAATTCGCATCGATCAGTCGCCGATCGGGCGCACGCCGCGTTCGAATCCCGCGACTTATACCGGAGTGTTCACCGCGATTCGCGATATTTACGCCATGTTGCCGGAAGCGCGCGAGCGTGGCTACAAGCCTGGACGATTTTCATTTAACGTCTCCGGCGGAAGGTGCGAGGCCTGCCAAGGTGAAGGACAGCGCCGCATCGAAATGAATTTTCTTCCCGACGTGTATGTGCTTTGCGAGGTCTGCGGGGGACGGCGCTACAATCATGAAACGCTGGCGGTGAAGTACAACGGCTACTCGATCGCAGACTTGCTGGAGATGCCGGTTTCGGATGCGCTGCCGATTCTCGAAAATATTCCCCAGATAAAACAGAAGCTCCAAACGCTCGTGGATGTCGGCCTCGGATACATTCATCTCGGTCAATCTGCGGTTACGCTCTCGGGGGGCGAAGCGCAGCGCATCAAGCTGGCCCGCGAGCTCAGCAAGCGGCAGACCGGCAAAACTCTTTATCTGCTGGACGAGCCCACCACCGGACTGCACTTCGACGATGTGAAAAAACTACTCGACGTCCTGCACCGGTTGACCGACCTGGGCAATTCGATCGTCATCATCGAACATAATCTGGATGTGATCCGGAATGCCGATTGGATTATTGATCTCGGCCCGGAAGGCGGCGAAGAAGGCGGGCGGATCGTAGCTCAAGGCACGCCGGAGCAGGTGGCGCGGGTGAAGAAGTCTTATACGGGGCAGGCGCTGGCGGGATATTTTTCGGGGAATGGGAAGAGAAGCGCGTAGGGTGTTCAGCGAGATATGAGCCCGTACCGAATATTTTCCGTCTATTCGGTAGACTGGTGATGGACGCGAAAAGGCCATTCTTTGTCATCTCCCGAAAATCCGCAGTTTGACCCACACCCGCTGAACGGCGAGACGCAGTTGTCGGCTCCGTTGGTCACCTATTCGCTCCCACCCCTTGAAGCGCCACCGAAAATTCCCGTCCCCAAAGCAGGGGAGAATCCCGTCTGGAGCGGATGGGATGTGCTGATTATTGCCGTACTCACACTCGGCGTTCTTTTCGCGGTTCAACTTGCCACCGTAGTCGTCGCGCGGCACTTCGCATACCCACACCGGAGTTGGGTCGAAGTTGCGCAGAAGCCTGTGCTCGCGCTGCTCGCTGAGTTCGTGGCTTACCTCGTGGTAGCGCTGTACATGATCCTGCGGATCGAGGGTAAATATCACACAAGCTTCTGGAGCGCCGTTCGGTGGAATTGGCCGGGAGTGGCCGGCCTGAGTTTCATCGGCGTGGGCGTTCTGATGCTTGGTTTCGATGCGTTGGGGCGCTTTCTGCCCATGCCCAAGACGACGCCGTTCGATCAGTTCTTCGAACGACCGATGGACGCGTATCTCACCGTGGCTTTCGCCATCACTCTGGGACCGCTGATGGAGGAACTGTTCTTTCGCGGATTTCTTTATCCGGTGATCGCACGACGCCTGGGAGCGGTATGGGGAATCATTCTGACTGCACTGCCTTTTGGACTGATGCACTACGCGCAGTATCGCTCATGGTCGGCCGTGCTGATTATTATCCTGGTGGGCGTGGTGCTCACCACGGTGAGGGCTGTGACGAAGTCCGTGGCGTCAAGCTTTCTAGCGCACGTCGGCTACAATGCGACGCTCATGGTGCTGACTGCAGTGGCAACGGATGGATTCCGGCACATGGACAAGGCCGCGGTGCTCCTGATTTGAGTGAGGCCGATTGTGTGGCGGGGGCACTCGTGCCCGCGGAATGCCGGCAGCTTATCCGAAGCTGGAGGCCGATAAAGCTTTTCGAAGTATCGCTTTGAGGTAGGAGTTCCGAGGTTTGCAACCATCATCTGCTCGTGGTTAGATTTCGCGGGCAGGAGAGCCCGCGCCACATGTTCTAAGCGGCTCGCGTTCCGCGAGACTATTTCACAGTCACCGTCAACAACTGTGCTCCCGACACGACGTAATCGAGTGGAGCGGTTGCGGTTTCATCCACGTTCGACTCGCCGCTGACAATCATTTCCTGATTCCCCCGCATTCCATCCATCACATTCATGATTGAGATGGGCAGTGTTGGCATCACCTTGTCGGCCACGCGGGCTTCGGGATCGGCTTCCAGCAGTGAGACATATACCCGGTTGTTGGAATGCTCTTTGTTGAGCAACGATATAGTCGACGCCAGATCGAGCTTGCGCCCGAATGCGGCATTCGAGCGGCCAATATGATCCAGGGTATCGCCGTCGCTTACCAGAATGCGCAAGGTCCCTTTGCTGGCCGAGGTGGGAATCTTTACTGGGATCTGTTGCACAATGCGCTCACCGCGATAAGGCGCGAGCACGGTTTCCAGCAAAATCTCTTCACCCGGACGTGCCTCCGTTACATCAGTGCGGGCGCTTTCCAGCCTGGCCCAACGTCGTTCGCGAACCAGATCAAAATCAAGCTTCACCCCGGCGACGGCCGCGGCCGTATACGGGTTGTCATAGATGCGCTCGAAGCGCTCGCCCAGCGAAATTGCAGCTTGCATCGCCGCCGGCTGCGTTCCGTCTGCCGGAGCGAACATGTTGTGCATCGTGACTTCGGGAAATCCTTTCACACCGATGCTACCCTGCAAACGGTAGGTGATTTCTTCGCCGAATTCGTTGACTCCATGGAGCGCGTTGAACACAGTGACCATCAGGGCGACCGGAGTCAACTTCGGGTTGTTCAGCACTTCGTAGTGAAACTGTTTCTCGCCCGTGCTGCTGTGGATGTTCAACGTTACCGGAATCATCTCCGGCTGGCGGTTGAACACGCCCATAATGCCGGTATGACGATCCTGTACGAAAGTTCCAACCGGCTCGGTGGTATTTACGATCTTGAAGGCGTTCAGCGGCGAAGGCAGGGTGGCCAAGACCTCGGCCTTATTCATGGGTAGATCGACGGAGCCGAATTGCAGCAGCGGATGTCCGCACGCCAGCAATTGCTGAGGATCGACATAAGTCACCGTGCAGGTGGCTTCAATATCCATATCGCCGCGCACCAGAATTGCGCTGATGGCCGACCCCGGCACAACTGGCTCGGGCTGCTTATCGTTGCTGACTGAGCCGGCTCCCATCACCGGCACAATCCCGGCAGAGCCAAGTTGTCCGGCGAAAAGCTTGATCGCCTGTTCGGAGAAACCGTTGAAGACCAGTGGCGTCTCGATGGGCTTCAGATAATTAGCAAACCCGGTCGCCGCGGAATCCTGGCTAGAACCAGGCAGCGCGGAAATTTCGCCAGGGGAACCAGTCTTTCCGGCAACCATGTTGATCGAAGGCTTCACTGCAGCGGTTTCTTCCGCAGGCGAACGATCGAGGGCGTTGATCTCCAGCATATCGGCGATCGGGGTGACCCCGGCAATCGGTTCCTTGGAAAATTCGCCGATGCGGAAAGCGAGAGCTCCGGCCAGCTTGCCGTCGAGATAGACGGGACTGCCGCTCATGCCGGCCACTACACCCGTGTACTCCACTCTTTGTCCGTGAAGCCGGACCAGGATGACGTCGCCCTTGGGTCCATTCACGTTGTGCAGAACGCCCAGGACTTCCACGTCCATAGACTCAGGCTTAACCCCTTCAAACACGGTATAAGCCACGCCGCGCATGCCGGCATGAATCTGGCTCACTGGAATGGTTTGCGGGGGTTGCGCGGAACCGGATTTTTGCGCGGCTGCGATCAGGGAGAAAAACAGACAAAAAACGGAGAGAGCGGGAACCAATTTTTTCATGTACGACGCCCATCGGGACGATAGAACAGAAGTCCCGCTTATGGATTAGATTTCGCCCGATTGTAAGTCGTTGCCAGCAGGGGACGTTCGGGAGCCGGTCAAAACATCCCAATCGCGAATCCCTGCGTCTATACTAGCACAGGGACTTTTCGCTCCCAAGACTCTAATTAACTCCTTCGGGGTTCCTATGTTTGCCGATTTTCTGCTCACCAAGCGACCTTCCAGCCTGCCGGTTTTCAACGGTATTTTCCGCGTCCTAGCCCTCTTAGTTTTAATCATGTGCGCCGTGGCCCTGGCATCTGCGCAAGATCAATCGCAAGCGCCGGCTTCCTCGCAAACGGACAACGGGAAGCCCAAGCAGGATGCTCCGGCCGATGCCGGCGGCCCGGGCGGTGACATGGGCCCTTACTCCATACCCAAGAGAACTCCCGAAGAAGCTCCGCCTCCTCCACTACCGCCGACTCCGAAAAAAGTGGAGGGTATGCCCGACTATTCGATTCGGGTGAACGCGCCGTTGGTCAACGTCGACGTTCTAGTCACAACCAAGAGCGGACAGTTCGTTCCCGGCCTCAAGCAGGATAATTTCCGCCTGTTTGAAGACGGAGCGGCGCAGACTATCAGCAGCTTTAACGTCTCCAAGGCCCCCATTACCGCGGTATTGCTGGTGGAGTTCGCGTCCACAAATTATGCGTTCATGATTCAGGCGCTGCAAGCTTCCTATTCCTTCGCGAACACGCTGCAAAAAGACGACTGGATCGCGGTGGAATACTATGACATGCAACCCCATCTGCTGGTTGATTTCACCCAGGACAAACGGGCGGTTTATGGAGCGCTGAACCAGTTGCGTATTCCGGGCTTTTCCGAAACCAATCTGTTCGATGCCTTGTACGACACGCTGGATCGCCTCGATCGAGTAGAGGGGAAGAAGTACATTATTCTCGTAACCACGGGCGTCGACACCTTCAGCAAATTAACTCTCGACAAGATTACGAAGAAAATAAAAGACACGAAAGATGTCACAATTTTCCCGGTGAGCGTGGGATGGATCATCCGAGAAATGTACGAGGCTCAGGGCCGTGCGGCGCCCCATGGCATGGGCATTCCCGTGAGCAACATGGATTATCTGCAGGCCGATAACGAAATGCGGACCTTCGCCGCCATGACCGGCGGCCGCGCTTACTTTCCGCGCTTCGAGGGCGAGATGCCGGAGTTGTTCCACGATATTTCCAATGACATCCGCAATCAGTATTCGATTACCTATCGCCCCACCAATGACAAGCTGGATGGGACTTACCGGAAGCTGAAGGTGCAAGTGGTTGCTCCCGATGGCGGCCCGCTGAAAGTGAAAGATCAGAAAGGTAAGGAGCAAAAGATCGACGTGGTTGCGCGCGACGGATACACGGCGAGACACTCGGTGGATTAACAACACCCAAGTGTGTTTGCGACTGAATCGCCTGCCAAGTGTCGAAAGGCTTTTGTGCACGGAGAGTTGTTTCTGCCTGCCTTTTTCTGCAATCCTTGCTCTTCGATTTTGCGGCGTATATACTAAGCGTATATACGGAGAGGTCCAATGGGCACAGCGCGCGTATTCCGGTCTGGGAACAGCCAGGCGGTGAGGCTGCCGAAACAATTTCGGCTGAACAGCGAGGAAGTGGAGATCTTTCGGCGAGGGGATGAGATCGTCTTGCGCGAAAAAGATGGGACCATGGTTCGCGCGTTCGATCTGCTAGCGGGGCTACCCGACGACTTTGAACTTGCCGGCCGAGAAAAGGATCCGCCCCAGAAGCGCAAAGGGCTGTGATGGAGCCACGCTATCTGCTGGACACGAACATCTGCATTTACATCCGCCAGGAAAGACCCGAGCAGGTTTTGCGGCGATTTCGTAAACTCCGCCCGGGGGAAGCAGTGCTTTCCGTTATAACGTATGGCGAACTGCTCTATGGTGCGGCCAAGAGCGCGCATCGTACGGCGGCACTGGAGCGATTGCGGGAATTGGTCCGTTTGCTGCCAGCAATGGCTTTGCCGGAGAGTGCCGGCGAGACCTACGGTGCGGTGCGAGCGGAGTTGGAATTGAAGGGCGAGATGATCGGTAACAACGACCTGTGGATCGCTGCCCATGCTCTTGCGGCAGGATTGACGCTGGTTACAAACAACGAGAAGGAGTTCCGGCGCGTGCGTCGACTCAAAGTTCAGAACTGGACCGAATAAGATCGCTGTTTTTATTCTCCTCAAGGGGGAGTCTAATACAGAGTCTGAATGATTTTATTTCCCGCCACTGCCAGTTTTCTTCCGCGAACTCGCAAGGTGAAGTCCGCGCCCCGCCGTTTCTTTCTGCGCATCTTGGTTTACAATTACCTGTTTCACGCACTCATCCCATCTTGATGTCCTGGAGGAATCAATGAAGCTCACCCCTGGAAAGCTTGCCGGTCTCAAGAAAGTTTCGAATGATCGTGGGGTCATTGCCGCCGCTGCTATGGATCAACGCGGTTCGCTGCAGAAATCGCTGGCGAAAGAAAAAGGCGGAGACGTCAGCGACTCCATGATGGAAGAGTTCAAAATACTGGTCACCGAAGTCCTCACGCCGCATGCCAGCGCCATCCTGCTTGACCCCGAGTGGGGACTGCCCGCCTCGAAGCGCCGCGCGAAGAATGCCGGTTTGCTGCTGGCTTACGAAAAGACCGGATACGACAAGACCGGTCCGGGGCGCCTCGGGGATTTGCTTGATCATTGGTCGGCGCGACGATTGAAAGAAGCGGGAGCTGACTGCGTCAAGATTCTGCTCTATTACACTCCCTTCGATTCCAAGGAAGTGAACGATAAGAAACACGCGTGGGTGGAGCGCATCGGCGATGAATGCCGCGCCAATGACATTCCATATTTTCTCGAGTTTGTCGGCTACGATGAAGGCGCAGACGAAAAGGGATTGGAGTACGCGAAGAAGAAGCCCCACATCGTCACCGAGAGCATGCGCGAGTTCAGCAAAGACCGTTACGGCGTGGATGTACTGAAAGTCGAAGTCCCGGTGAACATGAAGTTCGTCGAAGGAACAAAGTCATTCGGCGGCCAGAAGGCCTATACCAAGCAGGAAGCTATCGAACTGTTTCACAAAGCAGCGAACGTGGCGACCAAGCCTTTCATCTATCTTTCGGCTGGAGTGAGCAATGCGGAGTTCAGCGAGACGCTCGAACTTGCGGGGGAATCGGGAGTGAAGTTCAATGGCGTGCTCTGCGGCCGGGCTACCTGGAAAGATGGTATTCCAATCTATGCCAAGCAAGGTGCCGCCGCGTTCCGTAAATGGCTGGAGACCGAGGGCGTGAAGAATATTAACAACGTCAACAGCAAACTTAAGGCCGCAACTTCGTGGTATTCCATCTATGGAGTTGAGCCAGTCCTGGCCAACGCGTAAATCGTAACGGTTCATGTGGCGCGGGCGCTCTCGCCCGCGCT
>JBAVUV010000813.1:0-7451 GCA_049696955.1 Candidatus Sulfotelmatobacter sp.
ACCACACACAATCGTGAGAAGGCAAACGCTTTTCCACATCATAAGATGCGCCGGAGTCTACAACAACGACGGTCGCTGGCGCCATAGCATTCGTCGACCTCCCGAGCCCTGGTTGGTTGGCCCATCCAAAGCTTACCCAGGCGTCGGAGCAGACATGGCTATGGAATAAATTGCATTCATTGATGCTGGAGGGATGCCGGGAATTAAGGTCCCTGCTTTAGGGAACGGTGCTGGCGCCTCTGCACGGCACCTGTGCCACGCTGCCTCCTGTTAGCTGGCGGCTTGCTCGGTAGGAACGGCTGCGGGTATCCCAGCCTTAGCAGCAGTGCGGGAACTCATTTCATAGCGGGCTGCATCAAGATCAGTATGCAGAGAATCCAGAGCGGTCATGGGCATTTCGGTGCCCCAGGTTTCCATTTCGTTTTCCGACCAGCTTCCGTTCAATCGGATAGCACCAGTAATATCTTCCGGAAACGCATGCCGGTAATCGCCCTCGCGAATGAGAATGTCGCCGATGAGCCGCCCCGTTCCCATATCGAAAACTCGACGGCTGGCCTGGCCGCCGGCATTGGCTAAGCACAGGAAAACTTCGCCGGCATCACCGTACTCGGCGCGATAGTACCAAGCTTGAGGAGCGTCGATTTTTGGATGATGGCGGCGCGACCGTTTGTGTTCGGGCTCCAGCGCCTGCATTTCGTTGGCAGGGTTGAAATACAGAATCCGCTGGCAGGAATCGCAGACCACGGTTTGCTGCCCGGTTCTAACGTCGTTGTAGATCTGCGGACGCAGCATGACCTGGCACGCCATGCATTTATGATCGCGGACTTCGGAGATGCCGCTGCCGCGGAACTTTGAGACTCGCTCATAATGGCGCAACAGATCTTCGTTCACCCCGGCACGCATCTGATCGCGCTTCCCGCGCCATTCCGTAAGTTGCTTTTCGTCTTCCGCGGTGCGCTGGCGCGCCTGCTCTTTTTCTTTCTCGATTTCCGCGGTTTCTGATTTCAGGTCAGCCTGAGCGGCTTTCACTTCCTTATCGCGGGCATCCGCATTCACCATCAATTCGAGAATCTTGTCCTCATTCTCGGCAATCTCTTTTTCCGCGAACTGGATTTCCTGCAGCAGCGCTTTGTATTGCTCATTCGTCTTGACGGCGAGCGACTGGTCGCGGTATTTGGAAATCTTGCCGCGCAGGTCGGTAATCGCAGTCTCGTATTTCCGGCGGGAGGCTTCATCCGCCTTCACGGCGGCCTGAGCTTTTTCCAATTGCAGTTTGGTATCAGCCAGCTTGTGCTCAATGGCGGCGACGCGTTTGGGGAGTTCAGCGATTTCATCCTGCAAGCGGCGAATTGCCTTATCCGCTTCTTGCAGGTGCAGCAGGTTTTCTATTTCTGGGAGCATCCTGAGGGAACTCAGGTTTGATTCTAACACGTGGAAACGCGGGTCTTGATGGACTATTACGGCAAAGCGCTCACGAAGAGGCCGGTTCGGGTGTAAACTCTTTCATTCCGCATTACTTCATTTCTCGCTCCGGGGTTTTCCTAGTGAAAAAGTTTCTCTCTCTCGCTGCCGCTGCTGCCGCTCTCACCTTTTTATCCGGATTGGCGACCGTCCTTTGGGCGCAGACGTCCTCGCCGGCCAGACCGCTTACCATCGAGGCAATATTCGCGCCCGGCGGCCTCGGCGGCCGCGGTCCTGAGACGTTGGAATGGAGTCCCGATGGGACCAAGCTCTCGTTTGTGCAGCGGGATGACCGGGGCGAGCATGGCGAACTCTGGTACGTGGACGCGGCTACGGGCGAGAAGAAGGTTCTGGTCAGCGCCGCCAAACTGGCCTCGCTTGCGCCTGACTATAACAAGGTAAAAGATGAGCGGGAAAAAGAGCGGCTCACCCGCTATCACGTCGCAGATTACCTGTGGGCGCCTGATTCGAAGCATCTGATTTTCGATTCGCAGGGACAACTCTGGCTGTTTGATTTAAACACGAATACAGCGGTGCAGTTTACCTCGGCGCCCGATCCCAGCGTCGATCCGAAATTTTCTCCCGATGGCAACCGTGTTTCCTACGTGCGCAAGCACAACCTTTACGTCAGGCCGGTGGGTGGGAGCGACGAGAAGCAACTCACCAGAGACACCGCCGACGACTTATTCAATGGCGATATCGATTGGGTATACGCGGAAGAATTAGCCGTGCGCAGCAATTATTTCTGGTCCCCGAACAGCAAAGATATCGTCTTTCTGCACATGGACGAAGCCCGGGTTCCAACTTACCCCATCTCCAACTTGATCCCGACCCATCCGACCGTGGATAACGAGAAATATCCCGATGTCGGGGATCCAAATCCCGTGGTGAAACTTGGAGTAGTAGACGCGGACAAAGGTAAGGTTCGTTGGATTTCCTTGACTCGCGATGCGACTGGCGATGCGGAGTACGTCCCACGCTTCGGCTGGGTGCGCGACGGAATCATCTGGGCGGAGGTTTTGAATCGCAACCAGGACAAAATGGATTTGTACTTTATCGACGCCCGCTCGGGGAAGCCGACGAAAGTGCTCACCGAAACCACTCCAGATGCTTGGATCAATGTGAATGACGACTTCCGCATCCTGAAGTCCGGCGATCATTTTTTGTGGTCGAGTTGGCGCGACGGGCACACCCATTTGTATCTCTACAGTTTCGATAAGCAAAATCCTCTGGCCGGTGAGGCGAAGCTTGAGCGCCAACTGACGCAGGGCGACTTCGAAATGCTCGGAGTCGAGGGACTGGATGAAAGCTCGGGAACGGTTTTCGTCTCGTCCAATAAGGACGATCCCCGGCAGCGGCATATTTTTTCCGTCAAGCTGGATGGAACAGGAATGCAACCGCTCACCCATGAACAAGGAATGTCTTTCGGAAAATTTTCCGAGGACGGCAAGCATTATGAACTGAGCTTTTCAGGACCGGTGACGACCACCCAGATGTCGTTGTGCACGGTGGGCGGCGCGTGTTCGCCCATTTGGGCTGCGCGCGATGAAGTTGCCGAGTATGGCTTGCGCGCTCCGCAGTGGCTGGAGTTCAAGGCGGAAGACGGCGAAACACTGTATGGCCGCCTATTGCTGCCTCCGAATCCGCCGGCCAGCGGCAAGATTCCCCTGATCGTGAATATTTATGGCGGGCCTGCGGCCCAGATGGTTTTGAAACAACCGACAAATCCGTTCGACGAAATCCTGGCGCGCGACGGCTTCGCGATTTTTTCCGTCGACAATCGCGGAACTCCGGGCCGCGATCGCAAATTCCAAACAACGATTCGCCACGAATTCGGCGCGATCGAGTTGAAAGATCAGCTGACATCGATCGATCAGCTCTTCGCGCGATATCCGCAGCTGGATAAGGATCGCATGGCGATCTGGGGATGGTCGAATGGCGGCTCCATGACGCTCTACGCGATGACTCACTCCGAACGTTTTCGCGCCGGAGTTGCAGTCGCACCCGTGACCGATCAGATTAATTACGATTCGATTTACACCGAACGCTATATGGGGCAGCTCAAGGATGATGCGGAGGGTTATCGCGAGTCCGACGTCACCACTGCGGCGGCGAACCTGCACGGTGCGTTGCTCATCGCCCACGGAACCGGCGACGACAACGTGCATTTTCAGAACAGCGTTCAGATGGTGAATGCGCTGATTAATGCGGGGAAGCAATTCCAGCTGATGATCTATCCTAATAAAACCCACAGCATCGCGGGCAGTGAGTCACGCGACCACCTCTTTCACATGATCGAAGATCATTTCGAGAAGCAGCTGAAATAAAGAAGCTGCTGAAGTAGGGACGGAACGGAGCAAGAGAAGAAAAGTCGCTGGCGCGGGCTACTTCTTTTTGTCGGGTTTGCGGGACGAACTTACTCTGTTCAAGCTTGTCTTTCTCGAGTCTTCTTTCGAGCTTGAGTCTTCTTTCGAGGCGCTGCTGCGCGACGAACTTTCCTTCGGCGAAGAGTCCTTGCTGGAACTCTCCTTGGACGGCGCATCCGATTTCGACTTCTCGGATTTTTCTTCTTTCTTCGAATCCGAGCTTCCGCCTTCGGACGCGGGCGCGTGAGATTTGTTGGCGTAGTCGGTGACGTACCAGCCAGATCCTTTGAACTGCACGGCGGGCGCGGAAATCATCTGCTCGACCCGCCCACCGCACTTGGGGCACTTCTTGACCATTCGGTCGGAAAACTTCTGAATTTTTTCGAAGCGATGACCGCATTTTTCGCACTGATATTCGTAAAGAGGCATGGGTTCTTAAGACAGTCGTGCAGGAAAATTATTTCAACTTGATTCTAGGGCGCGGGTTGGATTGCGTCAATTCTGAGCCAGGGCATGCTTAGAGCTATGAAGAAGAATTCGGGCATCCAGGCCCGACTTCAGGCTCGTCAGCCCGCCATCATACAACTTCCGGAAACTGTTCCAGGACACGCTTTGGAGCAGTGTTGCGCCAAGCTGCCCGAATCGCCTTCTCCAATGCCGGTTTACGGGCGCCCTTCAGGTTCACACTGGTTGCACCGCGCCGTCCCCAGGCACCCTTCACCGGCACGAAAATCTCCGGCTCGGCCTTGGAGTAGTAGTGCTGCTGCTCCGGTGTGAGCTTGACCATGCCCCAACCGTCAGCCGGATGGCCGAGAGTGGCGAAGATTTTTCCGCGCACGCGAAAATCAGGATGGTCCATGTGCGCGCTTTCGATGGTCTCAGGCAGGGATAACGCGAGGCGACGAAAATCGTTAGCCGTCACACAGTCTCCTTATCGAGAGTCGATACACTCCACAAGCATAACTCGGCAGGGCGCGAGAAGTTACGGCCCGCGCAGTGGTAGACTCCGGCCATGCAGCATGCGGGCCGAAAACCGGCAGAATTCGAAGGCAACGAGCTTTCAATTCACCCGCCAAAGAATGAAGCGGCGCTGGCGCCGCGGCCGGCGCTTTATCTGGTCGCCACTCCCATTGGCAATCTGGAAGACATCACGCTGCGCGCCTTGCGCGTGCTGAAGGAAGCCGACGTGATCGCCTGTGAAGACACGCGGCAGACTCAGAGACTCCTCAACCACTACGGCATTACCACCCGCACCGTCAGCTACCACGAACACAATGAGATGACGCGCGCCGCGGAACTGGTGAAAGATTTGCAGGAGGGCACCAGCGTCGCGTTGGTCACTGACGCGGGAATGCCCGGAATTTCCGACCCCGGTTTCCGGCTGATTTCGCTGGCCATCCGGCATCACGTACCGGTTGTGCCTATTCCGGGAGTGTCCGCATTCCTGGCGGCTTTGGTGGCCAGCGGGCTTCCGACGGATTCTTTCCGTTTCAGCGGATTTCTTCCGGCGAAGCGAGGCGAGCGGCGAGCCGCGCTGGAGGCGGTGAAAATCTCGCCGCGCACCCAGGTTTTTTACGAAGCCCCGCACCGCATCGTCGAGGCACTTGCTGACGTGGTTGAGGTTCTGGGAACAGACCGGCATGTAGTGATCGCGCGCGAAGTGACGAAGTTCCACGAAGAATTCCTTCGCGGACGCGCCAGCGAGGTTCTGGAGATTTTAAAATCTCGCGACGGAGTGAAAGGCGAAATCACGCTGCTCATCGGGAGGGCTGAAGAACAAGAGGCTCGTGTGGAGAAGGGCGCTCCCGCCCGTCCCGCAGTTCGCCAAAGGCTAGAGCAACTGATGGCCGAACAGAAGCTAGATGAAAAAGCCGCTCTCAAGAAAGTGGCGAAAGAGCGCGGCATCTCGAAGAGCGAAGCCTATCGTGAGTTACAACGGAGCAAGTGACACGGCTTTCTCCACGTAAGCATCGTTATTTCCCCGCCAACTCCCGCTTCACCGCTTCACTGACGACCTTCCCGTCAACGCGCATGCCGGCGCCGTTGAAGCGCGCCATGGCGTTCTTCATCACCGCGCCCATGTCTTTCATGGTGGGAGAGCCCATCTCGGCGATTACAGCCTTCACTCCGGCGGCAATTTCATCTTCGCCCGCAGCTTTGGGCAGGTAACTTTCGATCAGGACAATTTCGGCGGCCTCTTTGTCGGCCATTTCCTGGCGCCCGCCTTTGGTGAACTGCTCGACCGATTCCTTACGCTGCTTGATCAGGGTGCTCAGTACGGCGTGAGATTCTTTCTCATCGAGCGGCGCCATCTTTTCGATCTCGCGATTCTTCAGCGCGCTCTTGACCATTCGCAGCGTGGAGAGCCGCTGCTCCTCGCGCGCCTTCATGGCGGCCGTAATGTCTTGTTGAATCTGTTCGATCAGGCTCATCCATGAATTATAGACGGTGCTCGTGCCCGCGCTTAAGCGGCGGCGATTACGACCGTCACAGCTCGTCGTCTCCGCAATGACGCACAAAAAAGCTTCCTTCCAGTAAACTAATAATTACTCCACTCATAAGGATATTCACTCATGTTGCGCAAGAATCGTCTGTTTACTCCCGGCCCAACTCCGTTGCTGCCAGCGGCGCAAACCGCCATGGCGTCGTTCACGGCGCATCACCGCACCGCAGACTTCCGTGCATTGTTCCAGCGCGTCCTCACCGACATGAAGGAATTCATCGGCACGAAAAACGATGTGCTGGTGCTGGCTTGCTCGGGCACGGGCGTGATGGAAGCGTCGGTGTCGAACCTGACATCCCCGGGCGACAAGGTTTTAGTGCTCACCGCTGGAAAGTTCGGCGAGCGCTGGACCGGCTTGGCCAAGGCATTCGGCTGCAATGTCGACGTTCTCTCCGCGCCATATGGCACAACATTTTCGCTCGATGATGTTCGCGGAAAAATCACTCCCGACGTGCGCGCCGTTTTTGTGCAGGCCACGGAGAGTTCCACCGGCACGCGCCATGACATAAGAACCATTGCAAAGATTGTCCGCGAGCACGACGACACGCTGCTGATCGTCGATGCCATCACTGGCCTGGGCACGACTCATCTTGATGTGGATGGCTGGGGAGTGGATGTGATTATCGGCGGCTCGCAGAAGGCGCTGATGATTCCTCCCGGCCTCGGGTACTGCGCGGTGAGCGAGCGCGCGTGGAAGCGCATGGATGCGACGACGTCTCCGCGCTATTATTTCGATTTGCGCAAGGAACGAAAAGCTGCGGCCAAGGGAGAATCGGCGTACACGCCAGCAACCTCGCTGTTTGCCGCCTTGGGAGCGGCTTTGGGATTTATTCGCGAGATGGGTGGCGGCGAACTGGCCAAGGGACGCGAAGCTCTCATCGACAACGCTGAGCTCTGCGCGCAGATGACGCGAGCCGGGGCACAAGCCCTGGGCCTGAAGCTTTACGCATCTTCGCCGGGAGCGGCGCTGACGGCAATCTCCTCGCCGGAGGGCATCGATTCCGGGAAGATCGTGAAAGAATTTCGCGAGTCGTTCGACGCCGTGGTCGCCAACGGGCAAAGTGAAATGAAGGGACAATTATTCCGCGTGGCGCACATTGGTTATTACGATTACCTGGACA
>JBAVUV010000814.1:0-1837 GCA_049696955.1 Candidatus Sulfotelmatobacter sp.
CTGATTTCGGCGCGCCAAGTCGTTGATCCGATCTCGGATTCCATTACCGATTAGGCGGCGGTTAGCCAGGACGAGAACTTCTCCGGCTGGGACTCCCGGACGTGTTTCCAAGTACCACTCCACGTAGGCGGCGAGGTTCGCAATCTCGTCTTCAACGGAGTCGTGTTGGACGATGTAGACATCTCCATTCCCGTTTTGAGGCCGCACGACTAGTGGTCGCGGTTCAAGGCGCACATTACGTCCGATTAAAGAACTCGCCATCTCGACAACTATTCGCGGACACCTTCGGCACTCGTTCAAAAGTTCGTCGTGTGTATTTGCATGAGTTTGAGGATATTGGGCGATTCCTTCAGGGTTGGCGAACCGGAATCCATAAATCGACTGATCTTCATCACCTACTACCGTGACGGAAGCGTTGCCTGCCAGTGCATCAATTAGCGATTGGTCCGCACGATTCAAGTCCTGATATTCGTCAACGACGATATGTTGGTAAGAAGGGACATCGGGATGAGCCGGATTTTGACGCACAAAGTCGAGCGCAACCGGAACCACTTCTCCAATCAACATGGCTTGGTGGAAGATCAGCCACTCATGGAGTGTGCGATTAAATGCGCGCTCATTCGGGTCAGCCGGGAAACCGGGCTGATGATGTTGAAGTCTCGCCCAATAAGCCTCGAACGCCTTAATGAGCCGTTTGACTTCTCTCTTGCCACCGAATTGGTCTTGCAGGTCACATACGAGGGTATCAAGCTCGCAATCAAGGAGAGGGCGCGAGACACGGCCCAACGCATGAAGTACCGCCGCTCGGCTGAGTATTCCAAAGCTCAGAGAATGTAAGGTTTTCGCCGCGACATTCTCTGCGCCAGCTACACCGAGCGCCGCCAACTTCTCCACCAAGTCGTTAGCGGCAGTCCTAGTGAACGTCACCGCCAGAATCTCTTCGGGTGAAACTCCGGCTTCCAAAAGGCGCGCAACGCGGCGCATCAACGCGAATGTCTTTCCAGTCCCCGGACCGGCAACGACGCGGAGAGGCGTACCGGGATACGCCGCAATCGCGAGATGCACTCCGTTCAAGCCTGTGTCCCAAGCCATAGGGCTGGTTCCTCGGTTCTGGCCCACAGTTTTCGTACTTTATTTCGTTATAATATATAACACCCCTGATAACTACGACGGGCGATCCCAAGCGCGACATTCGTTTGCCTTTCGACTATGTGAGTTGGAGTAGGAGACGGCATGACTTCGGACGAAATTCAGCAATACATGGACAAGTCACTCGCATTCGATTGTCCACGGATGGCCGCAGCGGGAGTGGACTGGATCGCTTGAAAATATTGAAAGCCGTCCAACGCCTCAGAACGAAACAACTGGCGACAGGGCGCAGATTGGCGAGTCAACGGGCTTGCCCGCGTTCATCGCACCGCGCTGTCCAGCTTCATCAGAAGCTGTATCGCCTGTGGCCAACCAAATTCAACGAACTGATCCAGAATGAAAGCGAGATTCGCAGCATTTGTAGGGTCTTTCAGAATCTCTTTGTGATCCGCCAAAATTATTTCTGCGAAGCGGACGACTTCTCCAATGGCCATGGGATCAGACTGATAACCCATGTTGAAGCCCTTGAAGAGGTCCGCCGTTAGCTGCAACACGCGCGTCGGATCGTAAGACACGGTTGTCCTAAAAAGCTCCACGAGGTGATGGGTCGTTTGTGCCGGTAAGAGCCCTTTGTGTTGCGGTCCAACTGGAGCGAGCAACAGCTTCCAGACCGGGTCAAGCTCATCAAAGAGCTTTCTTCTTTGTGGATCGTCGAGCGACGGAAGATTTTCCCGAACAAGATGCTCAT
>JBAVUV010000815.1:0-3671 GCA_049696955.1 Candidatus Sulfotelmatobacter sp.
TTGGAAAAGGCTTCAACCACAGCCGGAGAAAGCTCGGTCAATTTCAATCGACCGATGCAATAGGCGGGCGATTTACCCGTCTTTGCGGCGATCTGCTCGATGCTGTACCTCGGTTCCTCCAAATTGAGGAGGGCGCGGAACCCCTTGAAGTCTCGTCGTACTACACCCGGACAATCGGGTAGTGGAGCTTTCTTTCGTATCGTTCATCCCTTTCATCCTCTTTCGGGGCAGGAGCTTGAGCGAGCCAGCGGTCCTCCGCAAGCGAACCAACGTTTCGTGTGGTTTCACACCGCCGAAGGCCGGTTAAGCCAGGTTCCTCTGAACTTCACTGATCTTGTAGAGCCTGCCCCGTATGTGGTCGTATCTGCTGGCCGGGCGCATCTCGGACTGAAAGACTTGCTTGGGCTGGTTGATCTTCTGCGGGAGTTGGGGCAGGAAGGCCAGAAGAATGTGTAAGGTTGTTTATGCCGCACATGTAAAGATATTTATGCCCCTATCCGCCGGCGTCCTGGCTAATGCCGTCCATTTTATTGCTTTTGTGCTCTGCTCTATGCATATCTATAGTCAACATGAGGGGAGGATACGTCTTGACGCTGGATTATTGAGCGGCATAGTTATGTTTACACATGGAGAGAAGATGGCAGTGAAGAAGGGCAGATCGGAAGACTCTCGTAAGACAGCGGTGCTGCGTCAGCATGGCAGCCTCAATCCGCGCCCGGAGGGCGTAGGAAACGATCTGTTCCGCACCTACGATTTCTTCGACCCCAAGGACCTGGTGCAGGTGAAGTACGAGATGCTGCGCCAGGTGTCGGTAGAGAGAGGCAGCATTACCGAGGCTGCCTCCCAGTTCGGTCTCTCGCGGCCTTCGTTTTATGAAGCGCAGACCGCGCTCCAACAGGATGGTCTTGCAGGGTTGCTGCCGGAGAAGCGTGGTCCCCGGCGGGCACACAAGCTGAGTGAGGAAATCATGGAGTTCCTTCAGAAAGAGAAGGCGGAAGATCCCGATCTCAGTGGGGCCGCTCTTGCAGAGAAGCTGTGGAAGGAGCGGCGGTTGCGCGTCCACCGGCGAAGCATCGAACGCGCTCTGGCGCGGCTGGAAAAAAAACTCCCCTTGCCAACAGTGGAGCGGAGTTAACCGGCGTGGCGGGGCGGGAACTGACCGCGCATTACGAGGAACTGCGAACGCAATCGCTTGCCGCTTCCGGCCGCGGTCTGGGATTGACCCTTTTTCTACGCGAAGGAATGTGTGCGTGGGTGCATGCCTGCGCCCAGAGCATCCTCAATGCGCGACAGAACAGGATGGCACAGCCCGTCCGCCCATCTCGCTCTGACCTGTCGATACCGCCGGAGTTCCCGATGTTGCTGGCTGGTCTTGCACTTCATGTCTGTGAGGAGGCTGTCGTCCCATGATGATGGAACTCGGTAACAAGGTAACGGCTGTGCATCTGAAGCGGGCCGCCTATCTCTATGTGAGGCAGTCGACGCTGCGGCAAGTGGTCGAACACACCGAGAGCACAAAGCGTCAGTACGCGCTCAAGCAACGGGCAGTGCAACTGGGCTGGCAGGCCGAGCAGGTTGTGGTGATCGACAGCGATCTCGGTGAGTCCGGCGCATCGACGGTGGATCGCGACGGCTTCCAGAAGCTGGTGGCCGAAGTCAGCATGGGACGCGCCGGCATCGTGCTCGGGCTCGAGGTGTCGCGACTGGCGCGCAACTCAGCAGACTGGCACCGACTGCTTGAAATCTGTGCGTTCAACGACACGCTCATCCTGGATGAAGACGGCATCTATAATCCCGGCTCGTTCAACGACCGCTTGTTACTGGGCCTGAAAGGCACGATGAGCGAAGCCGAACTGCATGTAATGCGAATGCGCATGATCGGCGGCGTGCTGACCAAGGCACGTCGCGGAGAGTTATGCCCTTTGCTGCCGATCGGCTTCGTATACGACGATGAAAACAAGGTAGTGCTCGACCCGGACCGGCAAGTGCAGGAGTCGATTCGTCTGGTCTTCTCGTTGTTCCGCCGTACCGGCTCGGCTTACGCGCTGGTGCGCCACTTCCGCGACAAGGGTCTTCTGTTCCCATCCCGTCCTCTGTTCGGACCGAATCGTCACGAACTGATCTGGGTTCCATTGCAACGGAGCACGATCATGCGCGTACTGAATAATCCTCGCTACGCGGGAGCCTATTTTTTCGGTCGGACACGCGGACGACGGAGACAGGAGGGAGGCCGTCCCATCAGTTCAAAACCGGTTCCAAAGGAACAGTGGCATGCGCTGATCCGGGGCGCACATCCCGGCTATATCGACTGGGAGACGTATGAAGGCAATCTCAAAAGGCTGGAGGAAAACTGCCGTGCTCACCCGATCCATCTGAAGGTGCCGCCGCGGGAAGGACCCGCGCTGCTGCAAGGCATGGCGATCTGCGGCAACTGCGGACGGCGAATGTCGGTCCGGTATCACTGGCGAGGCGCCGAACTCATACCCGATTATCTCTGCCAATATCAAACGGTGGAAAAGCTGGAACGAGCCTGCATCTCGATCCCCGGCGCGAACGTCGATACCGCTGTCAGCGCGCTGTTGATGGAAGCAGTGACTCCGGTCGCGCTAGAGGTCTCGCTGGCCGTGCAGCAGGAGTTGCTCTCGCGTCTCGATGAGGTTGACCAACTTCGCTTGAAGCAGGTAGAGCGCGCACGTTATGAAGCGAATCTTGCACAGCGACGTTATATGCAGGTGGAACCGGAGAACCGGTTGGTGGCCGACACGCTCGAAGCGGAATGGAACCGGAAGCTTCAGTCTCTTGCCGAAGCGCGGATGGAATGCGAACGCCAGCGCTCGATCGATCGGCAGCTGCTCGATAAGGAAAAGCGAGAGAAGATCATGGCCCTGGTATCAGACTTCCCACGGGTCTGGAACGACCCTGGAACGCCTGTGCGCGAGAAGAAGCGGCTGGTAGCCATGATGATCGAAGACGTGACTCTGACGCGAGGGACAGAGATCACGATGCACGTTCGATTCAAAGGCGGCCTTACTCGGACTCTCAACGTGCCGATCGCGCCGAATGCCTGGAAGAAATACATGACTGCTCCGGCAGTACTTGCCGAGATCGATCGGCTTCTCGACAAACACACCGATGCAGAAGTGGCAAGAATCTTGAATGAGCGCGGTCTTGCCTCGGGGCGGAGAATGAAGTTCACAGGCCAGATCCTCGGCGCACTCCGCAAAGGCAATCATCTCAAAAGCAGATATGAGAGGCTGCGGGAGCGCGGTATGCTTGACGTGACCGAAATGGCCGCTCTGCTGGGGACATCCATGCGAACCATCTACATCTGGCATCGGCAAGGACAACTACAACCACATCGCTATAACGACTCCGGAGCTTATCTCTATGAGGCACCGGAAGCCGACTCTCCGCTACGCAGCCAAGATCGCAAATACCGCAGAGGAAAATCCGGAAACCAACTTATACACCGAACCAACAACGAGGTGCAGTATGAAGCGTAGTCCCTGCGCCTCCTCGTAAGGATGCACGTCGACGCGCTGCGAGTTTTCGATTAACTGCCACTCAAGGGCTTGCTCGTCGGAGAGCTGCACAATGCGGACGGGTACTTCGTCCATTTCGGCAAGGTGGGCGGCACGAAAGCGCCGCGCTCCAGCGACGATCTCATAGCC
>JBAVUV010000816.1:0-5403 GCA_049696955.1 Candidatus Sulfotelmatobacter sp.
TCGCCCTCAAGTCTGAAACCTCTCCCGTTTTGGCACCCTGAGTGATCCCAGACACGTTGCTTTGTGATCTGGATCACAGAACTGCGGCGGTCCGCCGATAGACAGTTGGCCTGCAGGCACCGCTCCCGCACATCAATCGACGGCAGAGACTAAGTGCGCGCTAGACACGTGTCTCTGTTAAATCCTTAAAAGTGAGCAATTTTGAACAGTCGCGGAATAGTAAGTGACTTTAGCATATCGAGACTTTCCAGGAAGTCAAACAGGTGACTGTGAGGGTCCGGCCCCTGCGGAATGGCAGCCCTCGTTGATGAGGTGGGAGGAGTGGATGGGACGAAGCCTAGGGACTTCACACTTGTGAGCCACAACATTTGCCACGGAGCCTCTCGATTTCTTCTGTTCTCGGCGCTATGTCTTTTCGTCGTCGCCTCCGCTTCAGGCCAGGCTCGGCAGCAGGTTGCCGACAAGAGTGCCCAATCAACTAGCGCCCAATCCGCCAGCGCACCAGTGGCCAGTACTCCTTCCCCCGAAGTTTCCAAGTACGTTGGAGCGGAAACCTGCAAGACGTGTCACGAGGAAATTTATAACAACTGGGCGAAGACGCCGCACTGGAAGACCACACTGAACACGGAGGGCGGTCCGTCAAAGCAAGGTTGCGAGGGTTGTCACGGTCCCGGAGCCGAGCACGTGGCGGGCGGCGGCGACGTGAGCAAGATATTAAATCCCGCGAAGCACTCGGCCAAAGAGGTGGACGCCAAGTGCCTGACCTGTCACGCGGATGCGCACCCGAACTTTGACCGCTCGCCCCACGCCAAGGCGAAGGTCAGCTGTATTAGCTGCCACAGCGTTCATCAGAGCAAGGAAGAAGAAAGCCTGCTGAAGGCTCCACAGCCTACGCTCTGCTTCCAGTGCCACGCCGACGCTAAGCCGGCGTTCAATATGCCATTCCACCACAAAGTGGAGGAAGGCTTGATCACGTGCAGCGATTGCCACGACGTGCACGGCACCTTCGGAGCTAACAACCTAAAGTCCACGGCCGACCAGAACGCGATCTGCACCAAGTGCCACACCGAGACGCGCGGGCCGTTCGTCTATGAACACGTCGCGGTCAAGGCCGAGGGATGTTTGGGATGCCACACTCCGCACGGTTCCCAGAACGCCCGCCTGCTGAACATGCCGGCCATCAACCCGCTCTGCAACCAGTGCCATAGTGGCGTAGCTAACAACAACGTTCACGGAATGGGCGCGGGGTCGTCGGAAACCATAACCTGTACGAACTGCCATACCAATATTCATGGCTCGAACATGAATGCGGCGTTCCTCAGGTAGGAATCATGGATTGCAATGCACCTGAAGAATTGCGGAGGAGCGGCCGCGTTTCGATTGCGCGCAGAGATTCGAGGTCTCGACGAGCAATGTTTTTCGAGTGAGGCTTTCAAGATGATGAACCCAGGATGGATTTCCCGGCGCTTGAGTGAAAGGCATTCTCTTGCGGCGGCCCGATGCATGGTCGTCGGGGGCATGGCCGCAGCCATTTTGGGCTTGACAGCGGGCACTGCCGTCGCGCAGGTTCCCATATTTGTGTCTCACCAGACCGCTCCGGACGGCTACACGCTTCATGAGTCTATCGATCTGGGCGGACATGTGGCCAATGTCGACGGCAGCGGTGCCATGTACGACACTCTGGTCAACTTGCAGTCCGGCCCGCGCATTCTGGGCGAGACCTTTGAGCTGCGCGCGCTGCCGAACACGAAGAACACCCTCATCGATCACTTGAAAGCCTTTACCAACGGGCTCGGCGGCGATCCGATCAACGTGGCCAAGCTGGACTTTTCCAAGGGCAAGCTCTACGACTTCTCCGGCCTGTTCCGCCGTGACCGCCAGTACTTCGACTACAACCTGCTGGGCAATCCGAACCTTCCGCCCGGCCAGTCGATTCCCATCGGTCCCCCCGGGGCGCCGACGGGTTCCTACGCGTGGCCGCAGGTGACGCAGTCGCCGTTTATGAACAACTCGGTGCGCCGCATGACGGACACCAACCTTACACTGCTTCCGCTGTCGAAGGTGACCTTCCGCGCCGGCTACTCGCAGAACGTGTTCCAGGGTCCGAGCCTTTCGCCCAGCGGTTATCAGGTTGCCGGCGCCTACGACCTGCTGCTCCAGGAGTATCAGCGCAACAGCACGGATGACTGGACCGGATCGGTCGAGTGGAAGCCCGTATCGAGGACCCGGTTGACCTACGAAGAGCAGGTCACTCACTACAAGGGCGATTCCTATTTCAACATGGCGCCCCAGTATTTCAACCTGCAGGAAGCGAACGGAAACAGGGTCGCAGTGCTCCAGAACTACGACAATCCGATCAACCAGCCGGTCGGCATCACCTGCAACGCCGGCGTTGGACCCGCCCCAATTTCCCCGGCGCAGACTCCGAACGGTCTACCAATCGTCGATCCGGCGTGTAATGTGATTACCAGCTATTCGCGTTCCCAGCCAACCCGCGAAATCTTCCCCACCGAAATCTTCCGGTTACAAAGCTCCAGCATCAAGGACGTTACGATGAACGGCAACGTTCGCTACACCTTCGCGAACACGAGCCTGCCGAACTACTACGACGACTTCCAGGGTCTGGCGGGAACGAACCGCGAAACCGCGTATACCGGAAACGCCAGCGCCAAGCGGGAAGCGATCGCCGCCGACTACGGCGTGACTTGGCAGGTGCTGAAAAAGCTCAGCATCTCCGAGCAGATCGACTACTCGAATGTGCACCAGCCGGGAGTTGCCAACATTACGAGTCTAACCACCGTAACTTCCGCAACCCCGAACGTTAATAGCACGGCGTTAACCACCACGGTGATCAACACTCCGATCAATCCGGCCACGGGCAATCCAACTTCCACGTTTGCAGGCAGTCCGAGCGTCGCTACGCCCCAGTTTGATTTCTTCGGCCAGAAGTTCATCACGAACAACCTCACAGCGGCCTACGACCTTACGGATCGCACCATGTTCACGCTCACCTACCACTACCAGGAGCACATCATCGGAGAAGGTGCCGCGAACACCACGGGATACCTGTCCGGTATCTCCGACATCGCCATCTACGAGGACGGCGGCACCTTCGGCGTCGCTATGCAACCGGCGGACAACTTGAAGATCAACGGTTCGGTCGAGCTTCTGTACGCCGATAATGTCCTCACCCCGGTCGCACCCCGCCAGCTTCAGCATTACAGATTTCACACCACTTACCGACCGAGGACCTGGGCGACGTTCTCCGGCGCGTACAATGACCTCGAGCGCCACAACAATACGAACAATACCGGCGTAGCGTCGGTTGATGGCCCGCTCCAGCACGTCGATCATAGCCGCATCGTAAGTTTAAACGCCGACCTGATGCCGAACGAGCACTACGGGTTCGACATCGGCTACGCCTACAGCGACGTGTACACGGCGACCAACATCTGCTTCTTGGGCCAGGCCTCAAGCCCCACCATACCTGGCGCCGCGACGCCCACCGGCGCGGCTTGCCCGTCTCCGCCTCCCCGCACGGGATCGGGGGCCCCTTATACTTTTGGTCCGGCTAAGGACTTCATGAACGCTCCAACGCAGTACGCGTCAGTGGCCTTGGCTCTTTCGCCGAACGTCAAGTTCCACGCCAACATCGGCTACCGAATAAGCTCGGTTAACGGCAGTCGCTTTTTCAACGATCCGCGCGATGTGAACGGATCGTTAATCTCCACCTACCTGTCGCCTTTTCTGAATCTCTCCTATGCGATCACGAAGAGTCTGATCTTAAAGGGCGAGTACAACTACTTCGGCTACGGCGAGGGTGGTCCTTCGGGAGCAGAGTATTGCAATCCCTCCAGCGCGCTCCCGACGCTGACTATCCCGGCTCCGGTCGTGCCCTGCAGCACGCTGCCCAATACTGCGATGAACGGTCCGGCCTACGGGTTCACCGCTCCTCGGAACTTCCATGCAAACAACCTAACTGTTGGAGTGCATTATGAGTTCTGAAAACAATGGTGGCGTAGAAGCGTGCAACATAAGTATTCTGAATTGAATGGAGACACACACATGAAGAAAACAAATATTCGAGTCGCCGCCACTTTGACGACGATCGCTGTCATGTCTTTTCTATCTTTGTCAGCGCAAGCGCAAGACGGGTCTGCGACTTACAAGGCAAGATGCGCCATGTGTCACGGCGCCGACGGAAGCAAAATAACCGCCCATGATCTCCAGGGAGCGGCTGCGCAAGGCATGTCGGATGCCGATCTCGCGGCCATCATCACCAACGGGAAGGGCAAGATGCCGGCGTCAAAAGCGCTGAAACCGGATCAGGTTACGGCACTGGTGGCTTACGTACGCACCCTGAAAAAGTAGCTCAAAGCAAAGCTCGCAGGGCGAAGCTGGCAAAACTGAGAAGAGTCGCGCTTTCTCCATGTGCCTTAAAGAACGCATACGCGAGTGGTCAAAACCGATTTACTTCTTCGCGCAGAATCCCGTCTCGCTCACAGGGGCGGTGCTTACCACGAGCACAGGGCTCACCACGATCGCCTTCTGGTTCTATGAAATATTTCTGCCCGGCCCGCCCCATCCTTATATAGGCATCCTTGTCTTCCTGGCTCTGCCGGCCATTTTTGTTTTTGGCTTGCTGCTAATTCCCGTTGGCATTTGGCTTAGGCGGCGAAGTCTGCGCGGTAGTGGAGATCTGCCGGGAGTGTTTCCAGCCGTCGACCTGCACCTGCCGGTGGTGCGGCGCACGTTGGAGTGGGTAGCCCTGGCGACAGGGATCAATCTTCTCATCATTGGAACCGCATCGTATCGCGGTGTAGAGTACCTGGATTCGACGAACTTCTGCGGCACGACCTGTCACGTCATGCAGCCCGAGAATACTGCCTATCATCTTTCTCCGCACGCGCATGTGGCTTGTGTGGATTGCCACATCGGTCCTGGGTTGCCCTGGATGGTGCGAGCCAAGGTCAATGGCTTGCGGCAGGTTTACATGGTCGCTACCCATACGTATCCGCGGCCCATTCCCTCGCCCGTAAAAGACCTCCGCCCCGCGAGCCAGACCTGCGAGCAATGTCACTGGCCCGGGCGTTTTGCAGGCGACAAATTGCTGGTTCGCACGAGCTACACGGACGATGAGAAGAACACGCCTCAGACCGACGTTGTAATGCTAAAAGTGGGCGGAAGCAATGGGCAAGGAGCGACCGGAATCCACGGGCACCATCTCGCGGACGCGGCTCGCATCCGCTACATTTCGACCGACCCCCAGCGACAGACAATTCCGGTCGTCTACTACATCGACGATCGAGGCAAGACCACCGAATTCATTTCCAGTGATGCCAAGCCGACTAAAGAGCAGTTGGACCGAGGTGAGCATCGTGTGATGGACTGCCTGGATTGTCA
>JBAVUV010000817.1:0-2315 GCA_049696955.1 Candidatus Sulfotelmatobacter sp.
ACAATACAGTTTTCGCGCGATGCGCCCCGGATCAGCCCCATGTTGCGCATGGCTTTCTCGTCCGCCCGCGAGCCGAAGGTGCGGGCGGCGGCAATATTCCGCAAATAGCTGCCGTTCGAAAGCTCCACCTGAAAGGTTTCCTTGCCGATGAGCGGGTGCGGAAAATTGATCGAGTAAGAGATGGAATAGCTATCTGCGGGATAGACCGAAATAAACTTGTTCCCTTCCCGCATCTCGAACTCGCGGAGGATCTTCATATAGCGCCGCGGCCGCCGCTGCTTGCGAATGCCGGCTTTCTGGATCAATTCCACAAACGGAAGCGCGCTGCCATCGAGGATGGGCAGCTCCAGATTGTCCAGCTCTACGATGGCATTGTCCAGGCCGAGTCCGGTGAAGGCGGAGAGCAGATGTTCCGTGGTGGAGATGAGAACGCCCTTCTTCATCAGGCTCGTCGCGTAGCTGACGCGGGCTACATTGCGGCTGGTGGCCTCGATCTCGAAGCCGTCCAAATCGGTGCGGCGAAACACAATTCCGGTTCCGGGAGGAGCAGGAAGAATCTGCAGAGAGACTGGCGCACCGCTATGCAGCCCGACCCCGCTGCATTGCACGGACGAGCGGATTGTCTGCTCCTGAATCAAGGATCCTGAATTATGTCTAGGTGAATGAGTAGATTACAGCCACGGGAATAAGGTTGACTGTGGTAAAAAAGCCACACTGCGTGGCAAACCGACAGGAAGAACCCGAATGATTACGTGTGGACTCAGTTGTAAATCCAAGCTTCTCAGCAGCTTGTGGAAATCTCCGACAAGCGTCCACCTAAGTTATTTTTTATGTTTTCCGGCGGCTTTTAGGGGGTTGTAGCGGGAGTTGGGATCGAACATCGCCTCATCCAAGGTCTCACTGTAGCTGGCAGAGGTGATAAAACGCTCCGTCTGCATGTCACCATTGAAGTAGCGGGTGAATCCGAAGGGCGTCATAATTCCCTGGACGAGCCGGTACCCGTTATAGGTTTCCTCTTCCACATTTTTTTCCTTGTCCACAGGATCACGCCAGGAATAGCTTTTCTCGATCGGCAGATGAGTATCGATGTCGAAGTAAAGGCTTACTGCTTCGTCTTTGGAATTAATCAGCGTCACCTTTTGCGCCGCGAGGTTGCCGGCGAGCGCGGCGCCGTCAAAAAAGAGCGCCACCTTGGGATCGTTCACCCAGGTGCGCAACAGCGTTTCCAGAGAGAATCGTTTGCGGCGCTGGTAATCGTCGAGATCTTTCTGCTCCACCGGCCGCGCGCCCTTATAGGTAATTTCGTAACCTTTGTTGCCGGCGTAGATATAGGCGATATCGCGCTGCGGAGTAAGTTCGATCCGCTCCTTGTCCGGGAACTCCACAAAACGCCAGAAGAAAACGCCGTTGCCGGAGGGGCGTCCATGGTAAAAACTGTAAACCCTGCCCTGCTCCTGCATATCGTGAACGCTGAGATAAGCCTGCCCGCCCAACGCCTGGATCGCCTGATTCAGCAGATCGCGCGCCTGGTGCGCGTTCTGCTGATCCAGGGGAATGGACGATGCCTTGCCCGAGTCAGCTTTGGCGGGCGACTGCGCGGCATCCTGTGCCGCAGCGCGCCTTGCGACCCAGCCAGACGCAGCCAGCACAAACGCCAATGTAAGGATGGGAAGGCGATATTTCATTCAGGCGAGTTTCATGCAGACGTTCATGCAGGCGTTCAGTACTGAAGCCCGGAACAAGAATTGTAGCCCTTGCGGCAGACTTGCTGACTACGGATACATCGCCGATTTCAGCACCTTCGGTTGGATGCAGAAAAAACGGCATCCGTCATCCTGACGGCGCTAACGCTCCCAGGCTAACCGACCAGGACCGCTCCTCCATTTACGTTGAAAATCTCGCCCGTGATAAAGCTGGCGTACTCGGTGCACAAAAACAGTATGGGCCCGGCAATTTCTTCTGCCTTACCTGGCCGTCCCATGGGAATGGTCCGTCGAATCTCTTCGCCGCTGCCCGGATCGTCGAGCGCGGGTTTGGACATGTCCGTATCCACCCAGCCGGGGGCAACCGAATTCACGTAAATTCCCGCCGAGGCCAGTTCCGTGGAAAGGGTTTTCGTCATGCTGATCAGAGCGCCTTTGCTGGCGGAGTAATCGCAATGAAACGCTTCGCCGCGCTGTCCGCTGGTGGAGCTGATCAGCACAATGTGCCCTGCCGTCGGGCCATTCCGCGGCTGCGCCTTCATCTGCGCGACCGTGTGTTTGACCAAACCAAACACGGCATCAAGATTGATCGAGAGAGTCGACCGCCATTGC
>JBAVUV010000818.1:0-1623 GCA_049696955.1 Candidatus Sulfotelmatobacter sp.
GCGAAAATAAGCCGGGAATATCCCCGGGTGAAAAATCCGCTTAGCTGTTGATTCTCCCGACTCTTCCTCGCCGTAGCGCGTTAGCCATGGCCTCGGCGAACCCTCAAACCTAGGAAGAGAGTTGGGAAAAAGCTCCTTGAGAATACCTGTCACTAGTTGAAACTGTTCGTCCCCTCCTGCCTCTTTGTGAATGTCTTCGAGCAGCTTCTTTTTGAGACGCTCTTTCTCCTGGTCTGACACATATGACCCGCCTTTTAGCAGACCCTGCCCACCCGTCAGCGTTACGAAATTTTTTTCGACGATTTCATAGATCGATGGTTTAAATCTGTGTAGCAATTCGATCAGAGTAAGGTCCACAGGGTGAACCTCTCGCCTCAGTAGTGCGGCCGCCGTGCCGACGTCGTTTGCGAGAAGGCCAATGGCCCGCAGGTTATGGCAAAAAGGCGCGATCCTCCCTTCCCACATTGCATTGATCTGTTTACGAAAGGATTCCAACTCTGCATCGTGCTCGAACCAACCTCGCCCGTTGAATACAGCGACTAATCGCTCTATTCCGGCTTCGCACAGTGCTTCTCTGTCGGGCTTAGGTATTTGAACTGAGACAGGAAAGAATTTCTCAAAATATAGGTTGCTCTTATCGTTGAATTCTCCCTTGACCGTCTCGGCTATCGCCTCGCGATTGGATGCGCAAACAAAACTCAGATTCGGCAAGGTAGCGGTGCCCCTAATGACCTTCAGAAGCGTGAGCAGTTCGTTTTTCTCCATGCGGTCAAGTTCGTCCAATAGGACGATGACCCGTTTGGGCAGGCGTGAAAGCGCAGCTCTTACACTCTCAATGTCATCTCTCTGGGTCGCTGCCGGAAACAGCTCCGGATAGCCCTTAAGAAAGGGAACGCTCTGCGCCAATGCACTGGCGAACCGCTCGGCGCTCTTACGCAGACCCGGAACGATGTACTGCTTTTGGCATTCAGTGGCAATGTCGGCTAGGAGGTAGGACGTAAGGGTTTCTTGAGAACCCGGAAGCCATGTGCTAAAGGAAACGACAATAGCTTTATTTTCAAGGTTCCTGCGCAGCAGATTGAGTATAGATGTCTTTCCCGAGCCAAACTCACCGAACAAAGCTAAGACCGGTGTCTTTGAGATCATCAATTTGATTGAGATGGTATCGACCAATGCGGCACGCCCGAGGGCGTCCTGTGCCCAGGTCTCAATTGGATCGTCGGACTCCAATAGTTCCGTTTTATTGGTTTGCCTTTGGTGTTGCGGAACCCGCAGGTCTGATTCGCTCAACGTTTTCTCTACATCGACTCTTCCCTTGAGAAAAAGACAATATCCGATGGCGTAGCAGATCGTTATTACCGCCAAATCTGTTAGCAGTTGATCCTTCCAGGTGCCGTGTCCCAGTATTAGAGTTAAGAAAGTGCACGCGAAAGGCAAAAAGCAAAGCCCGCTCGTCACTCCCACCCTCCATGATCTAAATCCTCGCCAGGCGATCTCTGCGATGCGCGTAGCTGCGATCGCTGTCACCGCCAACATGATCGTGAGAACGTACAGAAAATAGAGCCGTGTGTCGTCGAAACGACTGGTAGGAGGAAAATATTTGGTCTTCACAAAAGTCTGGAA
>JBAVUV010000819.1:0-1844 GCA_049696955.1 Candidatus Sulfotelmatobacter sp.
CGAATGCAGGATATGAATGCCGGGTCCTTCGGCTTCCCGATTAAGCGGATCGCTCTGAATGAACAGCCGAACCCACACGCGGTCCAAGGTGGCATAGGCGACGCCCAGGATCAACCCATAGAGAATATGCCCAACCAGCGAACCGAAGAGTTCACTGCCGTGTTCCGCCGACCAGTCGAGCGGTACTCTGGCGGCGATGGGCAGAAGAGTTAGCGGCCCGAGAAACCAACAGAAGATCCCGTAGCCGAGCCCCCAGCCCATCGAAGAGCCGTACCCGCGGATGTCATGCTGGAAAAGCATCCCGAAGGTGGCGCCGATGATTAGCGCGACGACGAACTGCAGGGTTACATTCGCGGCACGGGAGTGAAGTTCCCCTACCCCGGCAATCAGGGGGAAGAAATCGCCCTCGGACATCCAGCGACCGAAAATCAAGCCCCCAAAGGTGCCAGCAAGCCCACCAGCAACGATGGCGCGACCCATACGGAACGGTGGCTGCCCCGCTCTTGAGCGAAGTCCTCCCCGAATGCCTAGGCCAACGCCCACCGGCATCCCCAGGCAGAGCAAATAGGCTACAAGCTCCGGAAACTGCGCTCGGGCATCGCTCAACATTCCCATGGAACGCTCGTTTCCATTCAACATAGGCAAAATCCCGGCAGGGACCAGCATCCACAGAAGCAGCGCGGAGGCCACGCCCCAGATCAATCCAGCACCAGCGCTGGTTGCGCGCTTGGCGAAGAACAGGCCAAAAGCAAACCCAAAAAGACCGCCAAGCAACACGCCATGCGTAAGCGGGATTGTCAGGATCACGCTCCGCAGAGCTCCGCCCGCCGCACCCACTCCCAGTCCTATCAGAGTCTCAATCCAAACCTGGCCTGCAACCCCGCTTGTGACTTCCGCTCTAATCGAAGACTCTAAGGTTGCCATGATTAAGATCTCCTACCGGAGGACGTCTATCGCAAATCAATGGTCTGGACAATATCTCGGGGAAAGAAAAGCTCCGCGGTCCAATCCATCAGAACGCGAATTTTCCTCTCGATACCCGGAAGCTTCGATAAGTAGATGCCGCGCCACATAAGCCAGGCGAGCAACCCTGAAAAACGCAGGCGTTTGGTGCGGATAAAAGGTAGGGTCAACTCGGCACAAGCTGTCTGGTGGCCGACAACGCACAGCGCTCCCAGAGAATTGAAGTGGAAAGTTCGGGGTTGGCGCCCTTCCAATTGGGCGTGGATATTCTTAGCCAACACTTCCGCCTGGCGAATTGCAAATTGTGCAGTGGGTGGACACATCTTACCGGTCATCCCATTGCTCACCGATGCACAGTCGCCGAGCGCCCAGAGATCTTTGTGATTCTTCACGGCAAGTGTGTCATCCACGATGACGGCGCCGCGCTTGTCTGTGTCTACGGATAATGACTTCAGCAACGGATTCGGCGTCGTGCCGGCGGTCCACACGAGGGTCATTGCGCGAATCTCGCTGTCGCTAAGAATGACCACGCCACGTTGCGCATCTGTGAGACGAGTATCCAAGCGAAAGCGAACGCCACGGGCTTCCATCTTTTGCTGAGCATACCGGGCCAGGGATTCGCTCAACTCAGGCAGGATACGCTCGCCTGCATGCACCAGCACGATGCTCAACTCCTCGGAATGCAGGTTCGGATAATCGGCAAGAATGCCGTGGGCGAAGTCATTGAGAGCTCCTGCGAGTTCTACGCCGGCGAAACCTCCTCCCGCGATTACAAACGTGAGAAGCTCCTGGCGATGTGAGGGATCCGACTCGCGGTCGGCCAGTTCGAACATCTCGATTACATGGTTGCGAATGCGGATGGCGTCAAGCAACGTCTTGAA
>JBAVUV010000820.1:0-2781 GCA_049696955.1 Candidatus Sulfotelmatobacter sp.
GCCTTGCGCACGGACTCCTCAATTCCGAAGAGTGCGGGATAGGTTGCCTTTTGAGCGGCTGTATCTTTGCCGGCGGTTTTGCCCAGTTGCTCGGAGCTTTGGGTCACATCCAGTACATCATCCACAATCTGAAAAGCCAGGCCAATTGACTGACCAAAAGCGCGGAGCTTCCTGACTTCGCTATCTTTTGCTCCGGCGTAGATTCCACCACTCACGAGGCTCGCGGTAATCAATGCCGCCGTTTTTGCGCGATGGATGTATTCGAGCATCTCCGCTGTAGGTTGCATTTGCTCCGCTTCCAGATCCACGACCTGGCCGCCAATCATGCCGTTTATCGTGCCGGTGCCATGAGCAATCTCTTCAATAATTCGAACCCGCGCCTCTGCCGGGCACTGCATCCGGGCCAGAACTTCGTAGGCTTGGGTTTGTAGCGCATCTCCGGCGAGAATTGCGAGCGCGTCACCGAAGACTTTGTGGCAGGTAGGACGTCCGCGCCGCAGATCGTCATTGTCGAGGGCGGGCAGATCGTCGTGGATCAGCGAGTATGTATGCAGCATCTCCAGCGCCGCGCCTAATTCTTCGATCTTTTCGGGCAACGATCCCGCGATCATGCGACCGGCTTCCATGCACAGCACCGGCCGAAGCCGTTTGCCGCCAGCAAATACACTATGCCGCATCGCTTTATGTATGGATACAGGGTCCTGGGTTTCCAGTGGAATCAGGCGGTCCAACGCCGCGTCGGTTCGCGCACGACCTTGTTCGAGAGTTTCCTGCAGCATTGCGCAGTGAGTATAACAAGACGCGGGTGCCGGCGCGCAGCCTGCCAGATAGGGAACCACGGTTCACCGGAAACAGTTGCGGCCATCGCCCGAGCGGCCTGCAGTACCAGGACTCTGTGCGCAAAGAAAAAAACGAGGACGGCGAAAACCGTCCTCGTGACTAAATCTTTGGCTTGAGTTTTAAGCTGAGGCGCTTTTTGCAACCGCTACGCTCCGCAGCACGGAGGTTAAGACATTTTGCGCGTCGTTAGACTGGCACACATCGCTTGCTCCGGCTTCCAGCGCGGCGATCCAGAGTTCTTCATCGGGAAGGCGGTGGGTGCAAACGATTGGCAGCAATGGAAAATCTTCGTGCAAGCTTCGTACATCGGTGAGACGAGAGGCTTCCATATCAAGCACTACAGCCTCAGGATGGTTGCTGGCTACGCGTTTGCGAAGTTCGTCGCCGGAATGCGTCAAGTGGACTGCGTGGAAGTGAGAGGAAAGTTTTCCGGCCAGAGTTTGTGCGACTCCGGGATCAGTTTCGAATACAACAACACTAAAGCCCATAGATCCTCCTGACTTACAACCGTCAGTTACAACGGTCTTTGGGCTGCGGGGGAGGGTTCGGAACCTCTACTCCACAGACATTTTAAATAAAGATTGGCAACGGGGCGAGGTATCTATCTGCGGGCACTCGCCTTTTCCGCTACGGACTCGAACGGTTCAGCCTGGAGCTTCCCGTTTTTCTTGAGCAAAATCTCCACTTTGCCTTCTGCCTGCTCCAACTCTTTGCGGCACGCGGAGGAAAGATTCATGCCCTCTTCGAAGAGGGTAAGAGAAGTTTCCAAAGGCACATCTCCCTTTTCCAGCTCCTGAACAATTTTTTCCAGTCGCTGAAGACACTCTTCAAATTTAGCCAACGGCGTTTAACTCCTTCTCTATTGTAATGCTACTAGCGGCGCGCAATGTCTAGTCTTTTTATTGTAAATAGATCGTAAAAATGACTCTCGTGTCCCCAAAAAGGAAACCTCAGGCTGAAGCAGGAGTGTTTGTGCCCAATGCTTCCAGAACGTCCACTGCGGAGCTGTAACGCCCTTGTGGGGCACTGATCTGCGCTCCCTGCACCGTGTGCCGGACCGCCATCAGCATCTCGCGGGCAATGGCCACTCCCTCCGCCCGAGCGGCGTCCGGCGTCTGCGCCCGGGCCATGCGCTCGAGTATGGAATCCGGAACCGAGACTCGAAGTTCGTTCTTCATGAACTCCGCATTGCGCACGCTGACCAGCGGCCAGATTCCTGCCACGACCGGAATACGGCAATGCTCGATCCTCCGCAGAAAGTTCTCCAACAGACGAATATCGAAGACCGGCTGGGTCACCGCATACTCGGCGCCGGCGGCAACTTTGAATTCAAAACGCCGAATCTCCTCGTCCAGATCGGTGAGACCCGGGTTCGCGCCGACTCCGATTACAAACCCCGTCCCCGCGCCGATGGGATTTCCGCCCAAGTCCAATCCTCGATTCAGGTTGTGGACAATGTTGACCAAACCGATGGCATCCACGTCAAACACGGCCGTCGCGTCCGGATAATTACCCATCTTCGGCGGATCGCCCGTGATGCAGATCAGGTTCTTGATTCCTACCGCGGCCGCGCCCAGCAGATCGCTTTGAATGCACAGCACATTCCGGTCACGACAAGTGTAGTGCAGAATGGCGTCGATTCCAGCTTCGCGCTGCACCAGCAAAGAGAGCGCCTGATTGCTCATGCGCGCCGAAGCGCGCGGGCTGTCGGGAATGTTGACCGCATCTACTCCAACCGATTTCAGAAAGCGCGAACCCTCCAGCTCCTTCTGTATGTCGGTTCCTTTCGGAGGCACCACTTCGACAATGGTGACAAACTCACCGCGCGCCAGCTTAGCGCCCAACACGGAGCGCTCTTCCAAAGGCTGAGCTGGGGTTGCCCTCGGGATGCTCGTATTTGAGACTTGAGTCGAGCCTGACTTGCCTCGAGCCTCTCCCGCA
>JBAVUV010000821.1:0-4004 GCA_049696955.1 Candidatus Sulfotelmatobacter sp.
CTGCTACGCGATGGGCGGACAGTCTCCTCGAAGATCAGTTGCACCTAGAGCCATTTGGTGAGCAAACTACCGCCGTGGTGGGACTTTCTCGAGGAGCATCCAGACTCGCGATGAATTCCGTCCGGCCTACGAGCAAGTTAGAACAGGAGATCGGGATTCCGCGCTCAACAAAAGCAGTTCACGATTTTTGCGAATTGCCGCTGCAAGAAATCCTGGAGATGCTATATCGGGAAAGCCGGACAAATGAGCAAGAGCTGCAGCTCGTGACGTTTCAAGTTCCATGCGATCTCCTGAATGCGAAGTCACCCGCCCACCCGGTTGAAAATGCTCAAGCTGGTGTTTCGCTGCCAGCTCCGTTGAAGGGGGGAGGCTTGTTAGTGATGTCCTCGCCCAACGGAGATCGATTCGCCGATTCGGGCGTGATCCCGTAACGCTGGGCCAAGTCGGCACCATGCTTCATTACGCATGCCGAGGCGACTATCAAGATTGGCCGGAGGCGAGTCGTGCGGGCGACTCCTTAACTTTTTTGGTGCTCGCCCGCCAGGTCGACTGCCTTGATCCGGGTATTTACCGATACGAGCCGCAAGGCCACGTCTTGTCTCTTTCCGGCGACTTACCTTCTGCGAAGGAGCTGGTTGAACTGTTCGTGCAAGGTGAGTTCGCTTTGGGGCCCCTGGTGCTGTGGATTGTCGGCAATCTTGCGGCTGCTTGCTCGCGCCACGGAGCATTTGGGCATCGCCAACTATTGCTACGCGCAGGTGCTGCCGGGCATCGATTCTGGATGGCGGCTTTAGGTATGGGTCTCTCCGGATCGCTGGTCGCAGGCTTGGTGCCAAGCGCCGCACGGCGGCTGCTTGGGTTGGACGGCTACAGACAAGCCAGTCTGTTGGCTTTTACTGCTGGGCACCAAACGGGCCGTTTTATATCGGAGTTTCCGTCTTAAAGATGATCTGTCCGCTATATTGGGGGGGAGATGCAGATCTCGAGCATGTTTCGGAGTCGATCGATCGTAGCTGGCACGAACAAGGATTCCCGGCCCGCAACCTCAAATCACTGTGTCGAACCCTGCTTTTACAAGCGAACAGATGAGCTTCGAGCGCAGTTTGAGCAAAAAATATCAGTTGTGCAATCCACTGGGGGAATGACTCCGCTGGTTTACACTTTTCAGTCCGACAAGTTTCAGTTTCTGACGGCATCCGCCGAACGTGTGTTCACGCGAGAAATTCTGGAAGATCTCATAGATAGCCTCCGCGTGTGGTCGAGCCGTTGCTTGGAGGCGTCACATGTCTCGACGCCACACGTGCGTGTTTATGTAAACGCGTGTCGGCGGAATTTTTTCCGGGATCAAGTTAATGCTCGCTGGCACTACATATTATCGATCGCGCGCGATGGCCAACGACACGAGGGCTGTGTGGTAAAGGTCGTAACCGAGAACGTTTCGGAAAGTGCGCGCGGTAATTTCACGATCGACAGGATCTTGAGTTCACCACTGCGTTTCAATGACCTGTTAGTCCACTCCACCTGTAGCCCTTACGCTGTTCAGACCATGGGAGCGTCGATGCATCCGTTGGACAGCGGTGTCTTTTTGGATGGGTATTTCTGGTGATGATGAGGCCGGTGAAGGCTCGTCTCACCTCGCGCCACTGTGATAGGGTGTCGCGGCACGGGACTTGCTCGAAAAGACTGCCACGGTTCCTTGAAAGTGGCGATCGTAGGAACGAGCTTGCAACGATAAACCGGTCCGGGGCAGTACAATACAGGGTGCTAGTCATTACCCGGCGAGCTAGCTTTTCGGCTTGCCGGACTGAGAAAGTGCTCGCAAGACAGCGACGTGGAATTCGGATCTGAGTGCGGTAGTCTAACTGGGAGTTATATATGGATGTCCCGCGGGACTTGTTCAGCTCACCGGAACTGTACCCCGTCCAAATAGACTTTCGTCGGAGATCTGTCATGTTCGCGCGCATGTCGCGACGGGACTATGAAGATTTCGTTTTTTTGGAAATAGACGCCGTACGCCGTCAAGTCAAGCACTTATATGAAATTAGGCTAGATGACCTACTCCTTGCGGCTGCAAGTGCACCTCTGGTTGTCAAACCAGTGCACTATATCCTTCACACAGCATATTGTTGTTCGACACTACTGGCGAGATATCTCGACCTGATTCCGTATTGTTTTGTTCTTAAGGAACCGCAGTTGCTCGCGCAATTTGCGCTTTGCTCCGATCGTTCTAGTACTCGCTGGAATGAGGGCTTTGAGCTCTGCGTTCGACTACTCTCGCGCACTCCAGATGCGTGTGAAGTTCCCGTAATCAAAACCAACGTGCCTTGCAATGTCCTTGGCGAAAGATTGCTTAAAGATAATCGACAGGCCACGATCACATTCTTGATGATGCCGTTGAGGCACTTTCTGCTTGCCGTGCTCAAATCAGGATTACGTAGACTCCGAGTTCGCTACTGGGTCGGGAAACTAATCGACGATCCGCTGCTGGACCCCCAGTTCGGAAACATCAGGACAAGCGATTTGACAGACGTGGAAGCGGCAATTTGTTTTTGGTTGGCGAACCGCTCGTTGTGTAGCCGACTGTCTTTTGGCGCAGACCGATCGCGTATCCTAGCACTCGATGGTGAGCAAGTCGCCGATTGTCCGCGCGAAGTTCTACCGCCAATTATGAGCATGTGCGGGCTGCCGGTTGACAAGGACCGGCTAGAATGGCTGCTGGACCATCCATCCGCCCGTTGCCATGCAAAACATCCATTGAGATTGTACGATGCGTCCGTCCGGCGTCAGGAAATCGCATCGTGCGAGGCACGCTGGGGCGGGGAGGCTGATACAGGTATCGAGTGGGCGGAGTCACTGGGAATGCTGGCCGGGATGTCCTAGGGCTTGGGTAATACGTCGAGATTTCTTTTGGGGTTTCTGATTGTGTTTGCAACCAGATAACAAATTGAAGAGCCATGAAGCCGACTGCGACGCTTCTTTTTCGGCTGTTTAAGGTGGTTAATGCGATGATGGGCGCGGCTCACTAGCGCTTCTCGCCGCGCAACTTGCGACTCACCGTGCCGCAGTGCGCGGTCGTAACCGATACGATTTGACCTGCTCCCCTATTTCCGCACAAAGCTGAGTATGATTTCAGACTGCGGAGAGGAGAGGAACATGTCGAAGAGCCGGCACACCGAGGCGCAGATGATCGGCGCTTTGAAGCAACTGGAAGCGGGGCGCAAAGCGGAGGACGTGGCGCGAGAAGTGGGCGTATCGAAGCACACGATCTACGCCTGGAAGGCGAAGTACGGCGGGATGGACGTGAGCCAGGCGCAGGAAGCCAAGCAGTTGCGTGACGAGAACACGCGGCTGCGCAAACTGGTGGCGGATCTGAGCCTGGATAAAGAAGCTTTGCAGTCGGTGATCCGAAAAAACGGGTGGAGCTCGTAGCCTTGAAGGCGGCTGTCGAGCAGGTGCGGGAAGAGCATGCCTTCAGCGAGCGGCGGGCGTGCGGCTTGATCGCTCTGGCGGTATCGACCTACCGCTATCAGAGGAGCCAGTCGGACGACGCGCTACGCGGGAAGCTGGTGGAGTTGGCGCGGGAGAAGCCGCGCTTCGGCTATCGGCGGTTGCATGTGTTGCTGAGGCGCTCGGGAGAAGCGGTGAACCACAAGCGCGTACATCGGGTGTATCGCGAGGCGGGGTTGAGCCTGCGACGGAAGAAGCGGAAACACTGCGTGCGGGTGGGGCGGCCATTGCGCGTGTGGACAGCAGCAAACCAGGAATGGGCGCTGGATTTCGTGCACGATGCGGTGGAGAGTGGGCGGGCGATCCGCGTGCTGAGCGTGGTGGACGCCTACACGCGAGAGTGCTTGGCTTTAGAGGTGGACACCAGCTTCGCCAGCCGGAGAGTGACGCGGGCGCTGGAAGCGATCATTGCCGCGCGCGGAGTGCCTGCGGCGATTCGCTGCGACAACGGACCGGAGCTGACCAGCCGACATTTTCTGGCCTGGTGTATCGAGAAG
>JBAVUV010000822.1:0-3266 GCA_049696955.1 Candidatus Sulfotelmatobacter sp.
CACCAAACCTTTCTCCAGGTCGGCCAGCTTCACGCGCTTGATGTCCCACGCTAGCCCGAGTTGCTTCAGCGCCCAGATGCCGTACCAGTTCATGTCGATCTCATACCAGGTGAAACCATGCTGAGCGGCGGTCGGATGGGCGTGGTGATTGTTGTGCCAGCCTTCCCCGAAGGTCAGCAAAGCCACCCACCAGCTGTTGGTGGAAAGATCGCGCGTGGTAAAACGCCGCGTGCCCCAGGAATGCGTTGCCGAATTCACCAACCATGTCGCATGCAGACCAACCACCGTCCGCATAAAGATGCCCCACATCAGAAACGGGAGTCCACCGATAGCCAGCAGAATCACGCCCAGAACAATCATGGGTACGTAATGATACTTCGTAATCCAGACATGAAATTTATCTTTGGCGAGGTCTGGAACGTAGCGGGCCAGTGTGGTCGTGTCATGGTGCATTGACTTGCCCATGAGAATCCAGCCCATGTGCGCCCACCACTTGCCATCGATCGGCGAATGCGGATCGCCATCCTGGTCGGAGTACTGATGATGAATACGGTGCGTCGCCACCCAGAAAATCGGCCCGCCCTCAAGCGCCAGCGTAGCGCAAACGGTAATGAAATATTCAACCCACTTCGGCGTCTTGTAACCGCGATGCGTGAGCAGCCGGTGATAGGCCATGCCGATGCCCAGGCTGCCCGAAACCCACCATAGGAACATGGCAACGAATAATGCCTTCCATGTAAAAAAGAAGAGTGCAGCGATGGCGCCGACATGAAACAACATCATAAAAATCGCCGTCACCCAGTTGACTTCGTTTCTCGCGGCTTGTAGTTTTTCCAGACTTTCCAGTTGCATGTCCAAGGAGGGTCCCCGTTTGTCCTAAGTTCGTTAGCGTACACATCTAACTTATCAAGGCTCGGCGGAAACCACTGTAATACTTGTGTAATAGCAGAGTTCAACGATGTTACGAAAGTATTAAAACAGGAAGAGCGACCGTGGCCGCGCTCTCCACAGCAACACGAACGAAGTGCAGCATCACGCACCCTTCGGCAACTGCTTCATAAACTCTTCCTGCGCCTCTTCGATTCTTCTGGTGACATATCCCGCACGGGTCGCGATGGACAACTCGTGGCCAAACGGACGATGCACCAAGGCCTGGGAGCAACAGTCAAAAGAGTGTTACGGACGGGATTGTTACAGCCGACTACGAAATTAGGAAGACGGAATCAGAAGAACCTCGTGACGCCCTCTTCCAGCACCACTACCCGGTCTTGAATCCCGGCCGCGCGAGCTTCCTTTTCCAGCAATTGCAGCGGCTCGTCGACTGGTTCATGCGATAACCGGAAGGTTCCGTAGTGCATGGGCACCATCCAGCGCGATTTCAAGTCGAGAAAGGCATGAGTCGCATCGGCGGGGCTGGTGTGAACGTTGCGAAACGTGGCAGGATTATAGGCGCCGATCGGAAGCAGCGCCAACTCCGGCGCCAGGCGCCGGCCGATCTCGCGGAAGCCGGCAAAATAAGCGGTGTCGCCCGCGTGATAAACCGAGTGCTTCCCTGCCTTGAGAACATAGCCGCCGTAGCCGCGGTGTGAATCCTTCAAAATCCGCGCTCCCCAATGGCGAGACGGAACGTGGGTCACCGACAAATTGCCGTGCCGCGTAGTGTCCCACCAGTCAAGTTCTATGATTTCGGAGAAACCCAAATCGGAAACCAGATCGGTGACGTGGCTAGGAATGATGACGGCTGGGGCGGTTCCACGCACCCGCAGGTTGTTCTGTACAATCGCGCGCAATGAGGGCCGGTGCAGATGATCAAAATGCGCATGGGTTACCAGCACCAGATCGATTGCCGGTAAGTCGCGCACGCGAATCCCTGGACGCCGCAGGCGCTTCAGCACAAAAAGCCAGCGCGCGAAGTTGGGATCGATTGTTATGCTTTGCCCGCCCATCTGCAAAAAAAAGCTCGAATGCCCGATGAAAGTGATCCCCAGCTCTCCATTAGAAACGAGGCGCGGTTTGTGAGTCTCGCCGGATAAGGGTGTTACTGCGGAATTGCGCACCAGTCGCCCGAACTGTGACGCGCGCTTGCGGAGGGCCGGATTGCGAAGCGTTGCTTTGATCATCCCGGGGGCTGGCCTGCTCGTTAGATGAAAGCAGGAAGCGGCTCGCTCCATTTTAGTCCAGGCAGCGAGGAAAGGCGCGTAATTTCTGGGATTCCTCCTAATAAAAGCTCAACCTTTTGCGGCTTTCTGCAGCACAAACCGCTACTTAGCTTGACCTTCATCCCGCCGCTCATATCTAATTTAAAAGCTTCTATTTCAGAAGCGTTCAGCGTTCCTCATTCGGTCAGGAGAAGTTCAAAGATGCGCGTCGCCTTCTTGGGTCTGGGAATTATGGGGCAGGCCATGGCCACCAATCTGGTCAAGGCCGGCCATGAAGTTACGGTTTGGAACCGCACTCCCGGCAAACTGGTGGAAGGCGCAGGCGTTGCTCCCTCGCCGGCGGCGGCGGCGCAAGGAGCGGAAGTGGTATGGCTCTGTGTTTCCGATACCGCCGCCGTCAAACAAACGCTGTTCGGCACAGACGGCGTTGAGCCGTCACTCGCGGACGGTATGGTCATCGTCGATTCCAGCACAATCTCTCCCTCGGCGACGGTCAAGTTCGCCGAACAAGTTCGGGAAAAAGGTGTAGCCTACGTCGACGCTCCGATGACGGGATCGAAAATCGGAGCGGCCAACGGCAGTTTGATTTTCATGGTCGGTGGCGACTCAGCCGTCATCGATCGCCTTGATCCTTTGTTTGCGGCTATGGGCAAGAAGATTTTCCGCATGGGTGAGACTGGCAAAGGCCAAGCCACTAAGCTGGCCATGAACCTGCAGATCGCTTTAATCTTTGAAGGCTTCGCCGAGGCTCTCACTCTCGCTACCAAACTGGGCGTTGATCCCAAGCAGTTGCTGGCTTTGATCGAAGCCACCATGGTTCGCTCCGGCGTCGTCGATTACAAAGGACCATTCATCTTGCAGCGCGACTTCACTCCCAATTTTCCTTTGCGTCTTATGCACAAGGACATTCTTCTCACTCTGGAAGCCGCCAAAGAGGCTCGCGTAAAGTTGCCCGCGCTCGAAACTGTGGAAGAGATCTACGAAATGGCCACCGAAGATGGTCACCGCGACCTGGACTACGCCGCAACGCTCACCCTGTTGGAAAAGTGGGCCGGAGTGCAAGTGAAAAGCGAAGCCGCCTAGACCCCAAACAACTCATGTAGAGAC
>JBAVUV010000823.1:0-5486 GCA_049696955.1 Candidatus Sulfotelmatobacter sp.
ACATGGGAAGCCGGATCGCACAGCGCTTGCTCGATCACGGATACCTGCTCGTCGCATATGACATGGATGCCGCCAAGGCGGAAGCTGTCGCAGCAAAGCGAGGCTTCGCCGCCCAGAACATTCTTGAACTGGCGCGCACCAGCGATGTGATTCTTTCGTGCCTGACCAATGACGAAGCGGTTCAGAAGGTGTATACCGGGCCCGCGGGAGTTTTTGCTGAGGCGCGGCCGGGAACTATTGTGTTAGAGATGAGCACGATCTCTCCAGAAAGTTCGTGGGAACTGCATCGCCTTGGCGCTAAGAAGGGCATCGAAGTATTGGATGTCGCCATCTCGGGCAGCACTCCTGCGGCGGAACAAGGCACCCTGACGCTGCTGGCCGGTGGCGCCCGAGACCTGTTCTGTGCTGCTGAACCGATATTCCAGGCGATTGCAAAGCAATACTTTCTTCTGGGCGGTCCGGGCTCAGGGACGGCTATGAAGCTGGTGGTCAATACGCTGTTGGGCGTGGGCATGCAGGCGATCGCTGAGGCGGTAGTCCTTGGGGAAAAAGTTGGCCTCGATCGCGAGACGTTGCTCGAAGTGCTGTCAAAGACGGCGGTGGTTGCTCCGGCGCATGTGGGAAAACTCGCCAGGGTTGCGCTCAACGATTACACTCCGCAGTTCCCTCTTCGCCTGATGAACAAGGATTTTGGATTGATTTTGCGGGCAGCCGCAAAGGCAGATGTCTTTATGCCGGTGACAGAGGCTGCATTCCGGGTGAACTCCGAAGAATTGGCCCGCATGGGTGACGAGGACTTCTCCGGCGTGCTACGGCGAATGGAAGAGCTTGCAGGTATCCCACCCCTGCCTGTCTCACGCGCTAGTTGACGCGAGCCGGAGTGCCATGAATATCAACGGACGAAAGAAACTATCTTTTACTGAGTTTGGACCGCCGCCGGTTTTGCGAAGCGAAGAAGTTACGATTCCGGAGCCGGGCGAAGCAGAAGCGCTCGTCCGCGTGAAGGCTGCATCGATCAATCCCGGCGACATCTCTAACGTCGCGCGACACGTCAAGAGTACAACTCTGCCGCGAACCCCGGCCGAATTTGCTTTCGCTTTGGGTGCAACATGCAGAAAGAAAATAGGGCTTCTCGCCAAGGGTTGGTTATTCCTAGGGTTGGTGGCCGTCTTGGGAGTCGGCTGTCGCGCGCAGACACGCGGTCACAATGCGAAATTCGTCGTCGATCCCAACTGGCCAAAACCTTTGCCCGAAAAATGGGTAATCGGACAAGTGAGCGGTGTATGCGTGGATGCACAAGATCACGTCTTCATCGTTAATCGCAACGACATAACGGACAAGGAAGCGGAGGTTGCGCAGCAGGCGCCACCTTACATCGAATTCGATCCCGACGGTAACGTAGTGAATAGCTTCGGCGATTGGAAGGTCGTTCCCAATGTCACCCACGGCTGCACCATCGACTCTGAGAACAATTTTTGGACGACCGGCAATGGCGACGGAATCGTCCAGAAATACAGCCACGACGGAAAGCTGCTGATGCAGATCGGGGAAAGAGGCGTGGTCGACACTTCTGATGGCACTCTCAAGGGTCGCGCACTGAATTCGAGTCACACCCAGTTTTACATGCCTTCCGACATAGCGGTAGATCCCGGCAATGGAGACGTCTACGTCGCCGATGGGTATGGCAACAGCCGCATTGCTGTTTTCGATCGATCGGGAAAATTCCTGCGTCAGTGGGGGCGCCAGGGGACAAGAGCCGAGGCGGATGCGGGTGTGGGCGGAGCGTTCCTGCGGGTTGTGCATTGTGTTGCCCTCGGCAACGACGGCCTGGTATACGTCTGCGACCGGCAGAGCGACCGGATCCAAGTCTTCGATAAGATGGGAAACTTCAAAAGGAACATATGGATCAAAAGAGAAAGCAGCCTTCCCGATACCTGGGGCACCACGTGGTGGATCGGCTTTTCTCCCGACCCGGAGCAGAAATACATGTACGTGGACGACGGAGGCGATGAGCAGGTCAAAATTCTCGACCATGCCAGCGGAGAAGTGCTCGCAAGCTTCGGGCGGCCTGGTCACCAGATCGGTGAATTTACCCATGGCCACACTTTGGCGGTCGATTCCAAAGGCAACATCTATGTGGCCGAGACTGATTGGGGCCGCAGAGTCCAGAAGTTTGCGCCAGTGAAATGACCTTGGGTCGGCGCGCTGGCTTTAGGACGACCTGGGCCCTGCGCACTGCAAGTCCCAGCTGAGGACTATTTTTCAGACATGCTTGGCCGTCGCGCAGGTCCTGCGCGCACGAGATTGTGGGCGGGGCGCCCGCTCCATCAATCGTCTCAGCTTCGCTCGTGCCCGTGCCAACTGGGCTTTCACTGTTCCCTCTGCCACCCCCAGAATTTGGGCTGCTTCGCTCGTGGTCAAACCATCCAACTCGCGCAGTTCGAATGCCTTGCGCAACGGAGGCGAGAGCTCTGCCACAAGCTCTTTCAGCCGCGCACGCAGCTCGGAATTTCGGCACTCGTCCTCGGGACTCGGCCGGCAGTCCGCCAATTGTTCTGCCATGGAATGTTCCTGCTCCTCGCCGATGGGTTCGTCCAGTGAAACATGAATCTGGCGTGGCCGCTTGCGCAAGTGCATGCGCGCAGAATTGGAAACAATAGCGGTTAACCACGTGGACATCTGGGCCTGACCCCTGAACTGGTCGATGTGCTTGTAAGCCGACAGGAGTGCATCTTGAACCGCATCCTCCGCATCTGCTGCATTTTTCAGAAAACGATAAGCACTTCTGAAGAACGACGCTCGGCGTCGCGAGAGAGCCTGGTTCATTTCCTCGTTGGCGCTGTGGTCGTTGCAGACCCTGAGGGTTGGTTCGCTTCCGGTATATGCCTGTGCCTGTTGCACGTTCTGTCCTCCTGAACAGATAGCATCAGGCACGTCGCGTTCCAATCGAGCGACCCGCGATTTAACTGCATATCTTGCCCGGAATGGGACTGCAAGGTCGGAAATCCGCGTTACGACGGCCTTTCAGGCGTCCCACAGATGACAGGATGTCGGCATTTCGACAGCCAACATGCCGTGTGATGCGGCGGCTAATAAGTTTGTTGCGTTTTTCACCCAAGTCTCATCTGGCTCCAGTTGCCGGGAAACAATTTTCCCACAAGCCATCCTGGCCGAATTCATTACCAATTTCCACTCTGACAACTACTTTGGAATGCCGCTTGCTACTGTTCAAGATGTATCAAGCACGGACATGGTGAGAGTGGAGGTGCGGTCGGTGAGCGCGGTGGTTGATTATCCCGAGGTGCGGTACGCAGTGATAGAAGGGCTCCAGACCGAAACTGGTCATGAACACATCATCATCGCTTACCCGAACGAGCAATTACTCCGCGATCTCATAGCCGCACCATCCATTCTTGCGTTCGGCTTCGCCACGCGCGACCAGGCAGTGGTGGCGGGCAGAACGTGCTTTTCGACTGCTGCCGCGGGGCAGCGTAGTAGAACGGAAACTATGACCGCCATGAAAATTCGCAGACCTGAGCAGCGACTTAATTGGGCGGACCGGCGAGGAAAAATATCTTCAGCCTTGCGGAGGCTGGGAAGGTTTCTCGTGACCTCCTGCAGCGACGTTGTCAATTCAGCCATCATCATATTCGCTTCTAGCAACACAGTCTCGACGACAGTCCGGATGGCGCTGGGCAGCTCCGTCTAGGTTCGTGTTCCAGGCTGTGTGCGCTTCTATGCTGGAAGGAATTTTCAACCTACACACCTCTTGTTGATGGTGCGGAGCCAGGCGCCTCAGCTGAGAACAGCACTCACTAGTTTGCTTCTCGGGCTGGAGGATTCGCGAGGCGTGTATATTGTCCGGCCGTGCGCTGCGTTCGCGCTTAGGCCTGGCGCAGGCAAAACGGCTAACTCAGTTCCTGGCCGCAAGTGCCAGAAGCGTTGGAGGGAAGGAAGAATACGTACGTTTTTCTAACTCTTTCAAGCGACGCAAACCTTTCGCGAACAGTGCCCGGGCTAATGCTTCTATGTCCGGATCCGTGGAATCAGCAGCTCTGAGTAATTCCTCACCAGCGTCTTGTTGTCCGAATCTGCACCACATCACTCCGCAAAGAAACACATAGTTGCTGTCCATGCAGTTCTCCTGTTAGTCGGCGTTTAGGCTTAGTGATTCGATCACTTCGTTGTAACAACTTCTCCCCTTCTTAATGCAATCCGACTGCCACGTCAGCCGCCAAAGAGCACCGCTGCACTCGAGCTTGTCTCACGGCAGAGTTCGCGTATTGACGCTCTCTCGCCATCTCACGCCGTCACAGATTCTTCTGAATTCACACGGGTCTTCACTCTCAGCCGCACAGCCAGTCCCGATTTCCGCTACTTGAACAGGATTTTCGCCATCATGCCTTTGTCCTCGTGATTCAGCAGATGGCAATGAAATACAGACATGCCCCTGATGACGGGACTGGTAAAGTCCAGGATGACGTCCACGGTGCCGGCAACCGGAACGTTCACGGTATCCAGCCATGCGGGATCGGGAAGTGGCAAGTCATTTTGTGCATAATCCAGGAAGTGAACCTGGTGAATATGGAAAGGATGTAGCTCGGCACTCGCGTTAACAATGCGCCAATGCTGGTAGGTGCCGACGCGAGCGCTTGTCATCGGGCTCGCATCCATCGCAAATTTTTGACCGTTGATGTAGAAGCCGTTCTTATCCTCTGTAAACGTGACAACGAAGTCCCGTGCCGTCTTTTTCAGCGCCTCAACGTTGACCGGCTTGTAAACCGGCGGAGCGACATCACTAACCTGCGATTGGTCCGGGATTCGATCTGTGCCGGACGGATCGGATCTGGATTGCACCAGATCTGCCAGCACCATCCCAGGATTGGGATCCCCCGTCGGACCAGTATCCACACAAAGCGTACGCAGAGCGCTATGCATTCCAGTGGGTGGGCCGGTGACAATCGCTTCTAGCCGTCCCGCGGGCGAGAGCAGGAAATGATTCGCCGTGCGTGTCGGGCTTTTGGGTTCGTGGTAGGCGAGTGGCATCCCATCGAGTGCCACAACTTCAAACGTTTGCCCATCCATCTGCAGGTCCACATAGCGATCCGCGGAGGCGTTCACGATCCGCCAGAACTGCCTCTCCTTAGGTGCTATCTCGACGTGCGGGCGCACTGCCCCATTCACCGTAAAGATTTCGCTGGCTGGCTTTGCAGCGCTCCCGCATTGCTCAGACGGGATTTCGACTTTAGCCCTGAGTTCGGTAGCATGCGTATCGTCCTCAATGGATCGGCCGCGGAGGACAAGCACACGCTCGCGCAGTCCTCTTATCTCAGAAGCATAACGTTCGATTCCCTCGATAACGATGGCTCCCGACATTCCGTCCAATACCTGCCGCTCACTCTCGCCGTGCGGATGAGTGTGATACCAGAACAGACCCGGCTCGTGATCACGCGGAATCTCAACCGAGTAGTGCAAGACCTGGCCAG
>JBAVUV010000824.1:0-3110 GCA_049696955.1 Candidatus Sulfotelmatobacter sp.
CCGCCGTCGTTCAGCGCCATTTGCAGCACTTCGGCCAGATGAAGCGCGCGCCGAGACGAGCCTTGCGAGATCTGCTCGCGGCAACTGAAGCCGTTGGCAATGATCAGCCAGTCGGATGGAGCCTGCCGAACAGCTTGCATGAGTTCGAGCTCGCCGATGGCGATCGAGATCTCATACTTGTCGCGCTCAAAGCCAAAGGATCCAGCCATCCCGCAACATCCCGGAGCAGGACTTTGGAAATCGACCCCGAGGCGGGTAAGCACAGCCTCTTCTGCGGTCATCTTCATGAGCGACTTTTGATGGCAGTGGCCGTGAAGGATGGCTTTACGATAGAGACGGGGCAGCGTGAACGTCTTCGCACGGGCCTCGAGAAATTCGCTGAGCAGAAAAGTTTGGCGTGACAAAGCCTGTGCCCGTTCGTCGTGAGGAAAGAGGTTGACAAGCTCGTCCCGAAACACGGCGACGCAACTTGGCTCGAGGCCAACGATGGGAACACCCGCTTCGATTTCCGGCGAAAGCTCCCCAAGGATCCGCAGCAGAAGCGACTTTGCACGTTCGATCATCCCGTGGTCGTAGAGCGGGCGTCCACAGCACAGGTGGGCTTGTGGCACCATGACACGAAATCCGGCAGCTTCGAGCACTTCTACTGCAGCCTTTGCGGTCGCGGGATGGAAATAGTTGTTGAAGGTATCCGGCCACAGGAGAACGGATGGGGCGCCGGTTTTGCGCGACCCAGTAAGACGACGACGAAACCAGGTCTTGAAAGTCTCCGGAGCGAACGCTGGGATGGCGCGCTCCTCAGGCATTCCAGCGGCAAGCTTTGAAATGTCACGCAGAAATGGAAGCTGCGTCACTAGATTGGCGAGGCCGGGAGCGTGTGACGCGACTCGCGCCCACAAATCGATGTGACCGAAAGCATATGCGCTGCGCGGCCGCAAGCGCCCATCGTAGTAATGCGAGAGAAATTCAGACTTGTAGGTAGCGAGGTCGACCCCCACGGGACATTCACTTTTGCATCCCTTGCAGGCGAGGCAGAGGTCGAGCGATTGCTTTACTTCATCGCTGCGCCAGCGATCGCGGATCACTTCGCCCTGCGTCATTTCCCAAAGCAGGTGAGCACGGCCGCGCGTGGAGTGCTCTTCTTCGCGCGTAGCGCGGTAGCTGGGACACATCAGTCCGCCTTCTTCGCGGCGGCACTTGCCCACCCCCACGCAACGCAATGTGGCCTCGGCCAGGCTGCCGTGATCAGATACGAACTGGAAGTTCGTCTTAGGCTCCCAAGGCGCATAGTCTGCACCGAGCCGGAGATTTTCATCAAGTTTGTAAGCCTCAATCAGCTTGCCCGGATTCATTTTCCATTCTGGATCCCACGCTGACTTGAATTCGCGAAAAGCCTGCACCAGTTCCGGTCCAAACATTTTCGGAAGCAGCTCCCCGCGAGACTGACCGTCGCCGTGTTCGCCCGAGATCGAGCCTCCATAGCTCACCACGAGGTCGGCAGCCTCTTCCATGAACTTGCGGAATTTGGCGATGCCATCTTTCGATTGCAGGTCGAAGTTGATGCGGGTGTGTACGCAGCCATGGCCGAAGTGACCGTAGAGCGAGCCTTTATAGCCATACGCGGCCATCATCTTGCGCAGATCGCGAAGGTAGGCGCCAAGCTTTTCGGGAGCAACGGCCGAGTCTTCCCAGCCTTCCCAATTCAGCGGTTCGCCCGGTACATGCGACGTAACGCCGAGAGCGGATTCCCGAACCTCCCACACGCGTTTGATCTGCTGCTTGTCCGTATAGAGACGCATCGCGGGGACCGCAGTTCTGCCGAGAGCCTGCATCAGGCCCTTGGCTTGAGATTCGGCCTCCGGCGCCGTTTTTCCGCCGAACTCCACCATCAGCCAGCCTCCGCCTTCCGGCAGAAGATCGAGGCCCTCGGAGTTAATCCCTTTTGTTCGCGTATAAGCGACGAGAAGATCGTCGAAACCTTCAAGTCCGATGGGTCCGTGCTCCATGATTTCAGGCACATGATCGGCGCACTGGTAAATATCAGAGTAGGCGAGCAGCAGCAGCACGCGTTCCGGAGGGCTCTCGACTAGACGGCAGGTCGCTTCAAGTACGGTGACGCATGTTCCTTCGGAGCCGACCAGAGAGCGCGCAACCTGAAAGCTATTCTCCGGCAGAAGGTAGTTCAAGTTGTAGCCGGAGACGCGGCGTGGAATGCTTGGAAAGCGTTGCCGGACCAGATCGCCGTAGGCTGCGGCAATCGTTTTGAGCCTGGTATAAATTTCGGCGCGGCGCCCACCTTGCTGAAGAATCTGCTCCAGCTCTGCAGTCGATGTCGCTCCAACTTTCATACGAACGCCGTCGTAAGTGAGAATTTCAAGCGTCTCAATATTGTCGTCGGTCTTGCCAGCCATGACGGAATGCACGCCGCAGGAGTTGTTGCCGATCATTCCACCGAGCGTGCAGCGGTCATGCGTGGCCGGATCGGGCGCAAAAGTGAGATGATGCTTCTCGGCCGCGGCGCGGAGATGGTCGAGCACCACTCCAGGCTGCACTCGGGCAATTCGGCGGGCAGGATCGATTTCCAGGATTCCCGCCATGTATCTGGAGAAATCAAGGATGACAGCAACATTGCAGCATTGGCCGGCAAGCGATGTGCCTCCGCCCCGGCAAAGCAAAGGCGCGCCGAACTCGCGGCAGAGTGCGACCGTTGTGATCACATCGTCTGCATCGCGTGGCAGCACGACGCCGATTGGAACCTGGCGGTAATTCGAGCCGTCGGTGGCGTAGAGTGCGCGGCTGCCGTGATCGAAACGAACTTCCCCGCGAATGCGAGAACGCAAAGCCTCAGCCAGGCCCGCAGCATCCACTGGCGCAGACTTGGCAATCTGCGCGAGCTCTACGAATCTATCTCCCATACCGCCGGGCTTTCTGCGCTTCCACGGTCCTCACTTCAACAGTCTTCACCGCGACGATCTGTACTTTCAACGAATCGTTTGTTTGCAGTTCAGTTCGAAGGCGAATTTCCAGCATCCTACTTGCGCGACACGCTGGTAATCACGATCTTCGTTTTACCGCCCTCAGACCCAACGTTGATGGTGATCATTCGCTTG
>JBAVUV010000825.1:0-4018 GCA_049696955.1 Candidatus Sulfotelmatobacter sp.
TCTTCAAATCTCAGATCCCTCGCGGCGAAATGGGACGCCCCGAAGAGATCGCCACCGTCGCGCTCTTCCTCGCCTCAAGCGATTCAAGTTTCGTCAACGGCATCGAACTCTTCGTCGACGGCGGCACAGCCCAGATCTAAGTCATCGTCACGGGTGTGCAGATGGTATCCGGCGAGAGGACCGCACGTCGGCTCTTAGAACTTAGAACTTAGAACAAGGTCGTTGATTCCAGGTATCTCGATGTTTGATCCACATCGAATCCGGTAACCAGCGCTCTTTTTCCTTTCAGTGCTAAATCCATGTCGTTTTCCTTTGCTGTGTCATTTTTTCTTTCTGTTCGGCGCGGACTAGATCAGCCCGCCATTTGCTCGAATGTTTTGCCCGCTCACCCAACCAGCGTCATTTGAGAGCAACCAGGACACAACCCGCGCGATATCAGCAGGCGTGCCCAGCCTGGAGAGAGGAGCATTTTGGCCATCCTCTGCCGATCTTCTTCACTTTTTCCCTGGTTGAAGAGCTCCGTGTCGGTAAGCCCCGGGGAGACGACGTTGACGCGGATACTGCGAGCTCCCATCTCCTTTGCGAAAATGTGGCTCATCTGCTCAACGGCGCCTTTGGCGGCCACGTATGTTGCATACGTCGGCAGCATTAAGGCAGTTGTAGAAGAGGAAAAATTCACGATGGAACCGCCTGCCTGCAGTCGCCTTACAGCGTGCTTGCAAGTAAGGAAGGTCCCCTTAACGTTAGCCGCAAACAGGGAATCGAATTCTTCCTCGGTCACATCTGCGAGCGGCCTATAGAGAATTCGCACCCGCGTTGTTGACTAGATAATCGACTGGACCAAGTTCAGCCTCGGCGACCGTGAAGAGCTGTTGTGCTCCCACTGCGGTGCTGACATCCGCTTGTACCGCCAGGTGCCAGTCCGGGCCGCTGGCGACGCGATCATCTTGCAAAATAGCCTTTACATTCAAGATCATCCAGATGCCCAAGATCGTATCCTGTCGAGTGATCAGTTGAGGGACCAATGCCACGTGGAGACGCAACTCGGGAGAAGCTCTTGCATTCCGCAGTACAGCTCTTTCATGAGTTCGGTTACAACGGTACAAGTGTCCGGGATATCGTCAGTGAGGCCGGCGTTCCTAAGAGGATATTGCCGTTGCTGCCTCGGATGTCTTCTATTCGTTTCTTCTTTCCCACCTGAAGCTTGAAAATACATCGTCGCCCGTAAAGCGACTACGCAGTTTCTTTCGTCTCATCCAGCGTGAGATGCAGCGACACGAATATAGTCGGGGATGTCTGGTCGGGAACTTTGCTTCGGAAATCACAAACGCGACTCCAGCATTGAAGACTCGAATTGGAGAACACTTGGATGAAGCCACGCGACGAATTGCGACCGTGATAGGGCAGGCGCAAGAGGCCGGTGAGCTTGACAGGACCGTGCCGACATTGGACGTTTCACGATTCATCCTGGACGCGCTGTACGGTGCAATTTATCGATCAAAGACAGATCGAACAGAACGGCCGATGAAGTTGTTTGAACGATTCGCCTTCGCCCCTTTCATCATCAAGCCATGTTAGATCCGCGTTCGCCCGGTCTTCGACAATTCGCATCGCAATTCCATCAACCCCTGCTTTTCAGCCCCGCTTCCGCGCCTCGATCCGCATGCTTACGTGGGCTCTCTCGGGATGGCAGCGAACATCAAAACGAGACAACGTTGCAGCGAAGTCCGGTACCGCAGTCCCTTCTTCAAGATCGGTAAGCCGTCCCGCCGAATCAAATACCGTTCGTTTGCGGCTTTACTTGCGGACTCATTCGTGAGGCGTTCAACTCCACTGCGCGTAAGATGAAGTTCCTCGCGACGTTCGCGGAGCCAGTCCCCGGGGTTCGTCATCATTACTATTCCCGTCGTGACGCTGCCGCGGCAGAGGCCGGAGCATTTCTTGCACGGTGTTCGGGGCAACGTTCCCACGGTTTGCTGGCCAATTTCTGATCTTGCCGAGGCAAGTGCCGACCTGATTGCTCAACATCTCAGTCCGAGCTACAGTAAAATGGCGCATGGGCTCAGGTGTGAGAATCGCCGCCGGCTGCGCGCTATGAGGTGGTCATTTGCGTTTAGAAGGCTTTCGATACCGCGGGAGCGCAGGAAGCTTTTTCGGATTCTGGCATGCAAACGACGCAGCTGATGCCGAGAGCAAACGATACAACATTGGACATAGGATGACGGACCCGGTCAAAGCGGAGGAGATGTTCTCGGCGCCGACAACGGGTAGTACCATGTTTCAAGCCTTTTGCAGAGCATTTTTTATCTGTTATTGTCGTCTGACGGTCGTGGGGCAGGATCACCTTCCGGTTTCCCCGTTCATCATCTGCAGCAATCATACGAGCCATATCGATAGTGCAGTTCTGATGACAGCTTCGGGCCTTCCGTTTTCTGCGTTCGCACTACTCGGCGCCAGCGATTATTTCTTTGATTCCTGGAAGGCGAGGTTCCTGGTCTCTAGATTTATGAATGTCATACCGATCGATCGCCAGGCGCGACCCAAGTTGCTGCGGCGGAGCTTGGCAATGTGTGCGGGGTTTCTACAGCGGACGCACGGCAATCTGATTCTCTTTCCCGAAGGCACACGTTCGCGCGATGGCGAAATCCAGACATTTAAAAGGGGTGCTGGGCTATTTGCTGTCGACCTTGGGGTGCCAATCGTGCCCGCGCATATCGATGGTGCTCACAACGTTCTAGCGAAGGGAAATTTAATGCCGCGGCCCGGACCGGTCGCAGTCCGCTTCGGAGAACCTATCACTTTCGAATCGAGCCAATTCGATGCTCTGCCGCGGCGTGTCTCTCGGAGAGCCGCTGTTGAATTGCTCGAACAGCGCATTCGCGGCCTGAGCCGAAGGCCTCCCGCTGACTTGAACAGTCTGCCTGAAGAGCATCAGGAAGAAGAGCACGCGACAATTCCCATTCTTTAAAGTGCACGGAGGCCGGTGCCCAAAAAGTCGCCGGCGCAGCTGTAGGCAAGCTGAACGTAGATCATATGCGGTATTCGGTGCCTCGGCGTGCTCTGGTTCACGCGGTCCAAACCTTAAATCCGGGAGAGTGCTATGTACACCGCCAAGCATATGAAATGGTGGGGATGGGGAGATGAGGAAGTCAGCTTCAACTCGAGTGCCCATCCTGGTTTGTGGCCCTATGCCAAAGCGGTGCTCGGGGTGGAAGAAGAGAACCGAAACACGCCGCCGGTTCCGATCGAAGCCGCTCGGCTGCGCGAGGCCATCCGACATGACCGTTTCTTGGCTGAGCTGCGCATCACGATGCGCGATGACCAGATCTGCGATAGTCGTTACGAGCGTCTGGTCCACGCGTACGGCAAGGGCCTCCGCGATCTTTTTCGTATGCGGCGGGGTATGGCTGAGGGTGCTCCTGATTTAGTGCTCTATCCCGAAAACGAGCACGATGTAGTCATGGCCATACGGGCAGCGGCTCACCACGATGTCTCGCTCATCCCATTTGGAGGCGGTTCGAATATCGCTGGTTGCCTGGAGCGAACCGACACTCGCCGTATGGCGGTATCGCTTGATATGCGACGCATGCGACGCCTGCTAGCAGTAGATACCGAGTCATGTACGGCACGCATCGAAGCCGGCGCTTTTGGTCCCGACCTTGAAGAGCAATTGCAAGCCCATGGCCTAACTCTCGGCCATTTTCCGGACTCCTTCTTGCACTCTACGCTCGGCGGGTGGATCGCCACCCGGTCCGCCGGAATGCAGAGCGATAAATACGGCAAGATCGAGGATATGGTGATTGCGCTGCGGATGGTCACGCCAGTAGGCGTACTAGCCACGCGAATAGTGCCCAAGTCTTCGAACGGTATCGATGTCAATCATTTGTGTATCGGCAGTGAGGGAACTCTGGGAGTCATTACTGAAGCCACCATGCGGGTTCATCCCCGGTCGGAGTTGCGCCGCACTCACGGCTATCTGTTTCTCGATTTCGAAAGTGGCATCGCGGCCATGCATGAG
>JBAVUV010000826.1:0-2310 GCA_049696955.1 Candidatus Sulfotelmatobacter sp.
CTCAAGAACGTTTCAGTTACCGCTGGCAAAACTAGCGGAGACTCTTGCATACAAGGCCGAACGCGAAGGTGGCCCTTTGATCAAACCCGCGTTTGTTGCTTTCGACATCTACGTCATGGTGAGGTGATCGGCCCCGGTATTTTTGATCCATTCTGAAGGTTAGTTTCCGGCAAAATCTGATACCCCAGGAAGGGAGATTTGCCGTGAAACACAAACGATTCACAGTCGAACAAATTGTGGCGGTCTTGAAGCAGGCTGAAGTGGGAGTTCCCATGGCGGAGTTGATCCGGCGGGTGGGAATTTCAGAGCAGACCTTCTACCGATGGAAGAAGCAATACGTCGGACTGGAGGTGGACCAGGTTCGTCAGCTTAAGCAGCTGCAAGAAGAGAATACCCGGTTGAAACAGGTGGTGGCCGACCTGACGCTGGACAAAGCCATGTTGCAGGACGTGTTGTCAAAAAAATACTAGCGCCCTCGCGGCGTCGGCAGGTGGTCGAGTACCTGCACGACAGTTACCGGGTGAGCGAGCGGCGAGCGTGCAGGGTAGCCCGGTTGAATCGCGGGACCTTCCGTTATCGGGGTCACAAGGATCCCCGGACGGCTCTGAGGATGCGCATCCGCGAAATTGCCCAGGCGCGAGTGCGGTACGGATACCGAAAAATCCGGGTGCTGCTGAACCGCGAGGGCTGGAACGTGGGCAAATACTTGGTGGAGCGAATCTACCGGGAAGAGGGATTAACGCTGCAGCAGCGGCGGAAACGTCGGCGTCGAGTGGCGGAGCATCGTCGCGAACGCTTTCATCCGACTGGGCCGAACCAAGTGTGGTCGATGGATTTTGTGGCGGACCAACTAGCCGACGGAAGAAGATTTCGTTCGCTGACGGTGGTGGACATTTTCACTCGGGAATGCCTGGCGATCAAATCGGAGCAGGGATTGAAGGGCGAAGATGTGGTGATGGCGCTGAACGGAATCAAGCTGCACCGTGGAGTTCCGAGGATGCTGTACTGTGACAACGGGAGCGAGTTTTCCAGTCAAGCCATGGATCTGTGGGCGTATCAGAACGGAGTGCGAATTGCCTTTTCGCGGCCGGGGAAGCCGACCGACAATGCGTTCGTGGAATCGTTCAACGGAACGTTTCGGGCAGAATGCCTGGATGCCCATTGGTTCACGTCGTTGACGGAGGCCCAGCAAATCGTGGAGACTTGGCGCAGAGAGTACAACGAGAGTCGGCCTCACAGGGCTCTCGGGGAGAGGACGCCCAACGAATTCGCCCAGGAAATCGCGGCTAGCCGCGATTTCCTGGGGATGCAAGCAGCCGAAAACTCACCCTAGGGTTGGTACAAGAAAGCCGGTCCGATCAGCGCACATCAAGCCTTACAGCTCTGGCGGCCCGCATGAACCCGAGAATGGTCTACTTTTGCGAAGTGACCTTCACACGTTGTTCGATCAGGGATACGTGACTATTGATGCGGATCAACTGAAAGTGGTCGTCAGTAGTCGCATTCGAGAAGAGTTTGAGAATGGGCGAGACTACTATCATCTCCATGGAAGAGCCATACGTCTGCCGCGCGAGAGTGACAGCTTGCCTTCGCATGAATATTTGGCTTTCCACAATAGCGTGTTTCGTTAGCGGGAGAATGCCATGTTAAGAAGCCTCATTCTGTTCCTGGTTCTATTGCGACCGGCGGCGGTCGCGACGCGAGCAGCCCCTTTGCAAGGAGCTGTTGACCTTCAAGCCAGACTCCATGCACGAGTGAAGAGTTACACTCTGAACGCGGATAACTTTCTCGATGCTCTGGCAAGAGTCGCAACGCAATTTCAACTTCCAATGGGAGTGCAGTGGTCAGAGAACAGCGAGACGCTGCGAAAGGTGTCTAGCACTTGGAGCGATGTTGATGCCCAGCAAATCATCCAGGAACTAGTGAACGTCCACCCGGGGTACGAATTCGACGTGAGCGATGGCGTGGTTCATGTTTTTCCCGCATGGACGAAGTCGAGCCAGCAGGATTTTGTGCACCTGAAGCTCGAGAAATTCGTCGTTGACAATCAGGTGCCGGAGGCGGCAACTCACCAGCTTCGCGACCTCATCAAATTAACTGTTTCTCCTCGCCATTCGCAAGCAGGCGCGCACGGGACGATCTTCAGTCAAGCAGCGGACGTAGGAGAGCAAGAGATTAGCTTTCGGGTACAGAATGTAACGGTACGCGACGCGTTGGACAAGATCGCGCTGGCTTCTGACCGCAAGATTTGGGCGGTCACATTCACGGATGAACCTCTAACGCCAACCGGGTTCCGTCGAACCCGAACAC
>JBAVUV010000827.1:0-4012 GCA_049696955.1 Candidatus Sulfotelmatobacter sp.
ATCGGAGAATGAAAAATGGTGTCGTCGAACGCGGTGTCCTCGAAAGTCGCAACGCGGATTGGATTTCATTCAGCAGTAGTCCCCAGCATTGCTCTTTTTATAATGATCTCTGTAATTAGTGTAGGAAATGCCTTGGCAGCCACCACGCACTACATTGCCGCCAACGGCTCAGACTCAAACAATGGAACTAGCAAAACGACTCCCTGGCTGCACGCGCCAGGAATGCCGAGTTGTTCTGCAACCTGCGCCTCCTACACGCCGGTTGCGGGGGATAGCATCATCCTCCGAGGTGGAGATAGTTGGCACTTCGGCAATAGCAGCCTCAGTCCTTATACGGGCGGAACTTGGGATATCTACACCGTGGCATATGGCTCCGGGAAAGACTCGAGCTGCATTTACGAAGGCACACAAACTGGATGCGTTTACTGGGGTGTGGACCAAACTTGGTATTCGGGATCAACGTGGGCTCGTCCAATTCTTGATGGTGACAATCCCCTTTCAAACTCGCTCGTCGCCAGCTGTCCATACCAGGTTGCAAACACCGGTCAATATGTGACAAATGAGTTCGTCAGCTTGGCTCCGGACACAGTCTTTGACAATTTCGAAATGCGCGGACTCTGCTCCAAGAATCCTAACGGTGGGAATGGCAACCAGGATGGGTATGTAGCCTATCTTGGAACCGGTATATACGGCACCGGTATGGCATTCGAGAACAACCTTTATGTCCATGGATGGACTGCGACAACAACTGCTGGTCAAGGGAATAATTCGCAGCCCTGTGTTTTGTTCGGCGGGGGGGCCAACGGCCTTCAATCCATCGATCACTTGGTTGTAGACGGCTCGGACTCAAATGCAGGTTCTTGCGCCTGGGCAACTTTCCCTAGCTTTTATCACCTCACCAACAGTATCGTTCGCTATACACAGCAAGGTGTCGGGGCGTGGTGTCACGACATCCATGACAATATTTTCGAATATATCTACGAACACAACTCGGGGGCAGGTTCACACAGCAACATTCTAGAGTGCAACGATGACTCGGCCGGCAACGCTGTCAATCAACCACAGAACACGCCCAATGTCTTCTACAACAACATCGTGCGCCACGTGGATTCATCATTCGTCAGCGCAGGGCAAGTAAACCTTTGGTTTTGCCCGACCGCAATACCAGAATACTGGTTCAACAATGTCATCTACGACGCGGGGAAATCGGGCAATTTTTGGTCCTATGCTGGTCCGTCCATCTATACGTGCCCGAACACGGGACATCAGTATATGTTCAACAACACGTTTGCTGACGGTAATCAGATTTGCCACATCACAACCACCTCGACGGGCGGCGAGTACATTGTTTTGAGCAACGAACACCTGATTAACAGCCCCTTTTTCTCAGACAACACGACTTGCACAGGTGGAACAAGCGCAACTAACATTGCTCAATCCGATGCAACTGGCACGACACAGGGGTACACTCTAGGGTCCGGAGGAATCAGCGGAGTTGGAAATACCTGTGCTAATGAGTCAACAACGCCCTGCGCCCCAACGTCAGGTAGTAATTCCACGGTTGGCGCAGGTACAAACAATCAATCGTATTGCACTACCCTGGCGGGCTATACGGCTGAGCGGGCGATTGGTACTGACGCCGCAAACGCGTGTATGCATGGGACAACTGATGCCATTGCCTACAATACTTCAACACACGCAACGGTTTACCCGGCCCAGACCCCGGTTGCGCGGCCAGTGAGCGCGGCATGGGATTCGGGAGCGTACCAGTTCAGCGTGGCAGGTGCCGCGCCGAATGCTCCCACAGGCTTGACCGCGACCGTTAACTGATCCCGCGTCTGATAAACTACTGTCTTACAAATCGGAGAGATCTCGCCTCTAGATCCATTCAATAGAGCGTGATCTCTCCAGTGTTTTTCCCCCCAGTTTTTAGTCATCGGCCAAAACAGATGGAACCTCAACACCTTCGATTCGGAGGCGGTGCGGCAGAAACGATGCTGCATCCGCTGGTGGCGATTTGGCTGCTGATCGCTATTGTGTTGGTTCTGACTCGTCCACGCGGGCAGGCTCTCGTCGTCTTCCTGGTTTCCTGTTTTACGATTCCAGTGGGACAAGTTGTGGTATTGGGAAGCCTGCATTTTACCGTCCTGCGCATCCTGATCATTGCTGGATTGATTCGGAGAGCATCCATCGGAGGTTCTTCCCCGCGAGGCAAATTTCCCGGGGGATTTAACGGCATCGACCAGATGGTGGTGCTTTGGACGATATCAATGCTTGTCATCCTTTCCCTTCAGTGGATGAACATGCAGGCGCTGATTCACAATTTAGGCGACTTTCTGGATGCCGTCGGCGGTTACCTGGTGGTCAGATTCCTGATACCGGACGGCGAGGCCATCAAACGTACGATCAAAACGCTGGCCTGGGTTTGTGTAATCCAGGGGGTCTGCATGATTAATGAGCAGATCATTCACCGAAATATCTTTGGATACCTGGGAGGAATGGCGCTTACCGTGACGGTGAGGGACGGAAAGATACGCTCCGAGGGAGTGATGGGATGCATCTACGCCGGAGTGTTTGCCGGCGTTTTGATTCCCATGTTTATCTGGTTATGGACGGCGGGGAAGTCCCGCATGGCGGCATGCGCCGGACTTGCCGGAGCCACGGCCATGGTGATCACCTCGAACTCGAGCACGTCTTGGATGGCGATTGCGGGAAGCGCTGTGGGGCTGGCCTTCTGGCCCCTGCGCAAGCAGATGCGATTGGTTCGCTGGACAGTCGGGCTCACTTTGGTAGCGCTGCATCTGGTTATGAACGGTCCGGTCTGGTCCCTGATTGCCCGCGTGGACTTGACCGGCTCGTCGTCGAGCTACCACCGTTATTATTTGCTGGATAACTGCATCCGCCATTTCAGTGACTGGTGGCTTCTAGGATACAAGTACTACAACAATTGGGGATGGAGCATGTGGGACCTCTGCAATCAGTTTGTTGTGGTTGCGTTGATCGGGGGCCTCATGTCGCTGATTTTCTACGTCGCGATTTTCATTCGGACCTTTGGCGCAGTCGGGAAAGCGAGGAAAATGGTGATTGGGCAACGCAAGCGGGAATGGCTGCTGTGGTGCCTGGGAGTGGATTTGTTTGCCACCATGGTGGCGCATTTCGGAATTAACTATATGGCCCAAATGATGATGGGTTTTTTTGCTCTGTTAGCTTGTATTTCCGTGGCGGTATTCGAGGCACGGCCAGCCTCTCGAGTTACGAAAACTCCGGAGGAAATGAGCTCCGGGACTGCTTTGGCCGCCGCAGGAACGATTGAGTCAAGCGAAGAAGTGCTACATGTCCCAGCGTCGTAGTGGAGGATGTCCGGGAGAAAATTTTGAAGGAGAAGCAATGAGAGACACAAACCAGAGCGTCCGAGTATTGTTCAGCTTCCCGCTTCGGCTTGGTGCGGACAGAATTTGTGGCATCGCTTGGCATCAGATAGATGGCTTGCTGGAGGCCGGAGCTGACGTCCTTGTCTTTCCGGCCTCCATTTGCAGGCCGGTGCGACCCGAGACGCGAGTATCTCCCACGCTGGCCCGAGGGAAATTGCGACTGCCCTATAGAATCTTGGGGACGATGCGAGCCTGCGCGTTGCACGACCGGATCGTGGCGCGGAGGCTGGAAAAATTGGCAGGACAGATCGACGTTATCCATACCTGGCCCTTGGGGGCCCTGGAGACTCTCAAGACTGCCAAGCGGCTGGGAATCCCAACTGTGCTTGAGCGCTGCAATGCTCACACCGGTTTCGCCATGGAAGTAGTCCAGAAAGAATGCGATCGCTTGGGAATCACGCTTCCGCCCGATCACGAGCACGCTTACAACGCCGACAAGTTACATAAGGAAGAGGAGGAATACAGGCTGGCCACGCGCCTGCTATGTCCATCGGAGTTTGTAGTGAAGACCTTCGTCGATAAGGGATATCCGCGGGAACAATTGGCGCGGCATATCTACGGATACGATGAGAAAGTGTACT
>JBAVUV010000828.1:0-9008 GCA_049696955.1 Candidatus Sulfotelmatobacter sp.
CATAATGCCACTACACAAAGTACAACGACTGGTATCGTCGTCAACCGTCGGCGAGTCATAAGTTATCCCTTTCGTGGGTTGTCGTTAAGGGTTGATACGACGGGCGGCGGACTCGAGGAGGTACTTGTTCTGCCATCCAGGAAGGAACCGTCCGACATTGATGGAAATTCTCATTGTCGATAAGTATGCCGACGGCCCGGTGCTGGTCGTGTTCGGCATGGTGTAGGTTGTCCCCGTTTACCCGTTAACCAGCCAAATTGGCCGTTCCACGACGCAATTCATTGCGTAACAGGGTCGGTTCGTCCCGGAGCTATCAGCATGACGCGTTAGGCGTCAGCTAGCCCTGCCAACTACCGAGTACAAACGCAGCGAGTATTGCTGATTTAAGATTGTTATGCCATCGTGCGATTGTCAATTGGATTGGATTAGCATCTCTGGCTGTTTACTAGCAAATTCTGCTACGCAGGCTTAAGGAGCTGCTCCGTGCACTAACCGGCGGGTGGCAAAGCTGTCACCGGAGCGTTAGAAGCACTTATGAAGCTGGAGCTGTCAACGGTAGTTTGCAAAGTGTCCGAGTTACTTAGTCACCTATGTCGGGCGATGCGCCATTTATGAAGGCGCAAGGCATACGGCGACCTAAAGGCAAACCACGAATCCGGAGCTTCTGATGATTGGCGAAACTCTTCGAGACAATTCGACCTAGAGCGGGAGTGATACTTGGCGACTACAAAAGCACGAACGTCTATTTGCACTTATGCGGGTAGTCCGGTAGATTTCAGAACGGATCAGCACTGGCGAGTTCTTGTGGAGCACCGTTGCACGGCTATGCAACCTGATGCGCGGTAAATTCAGTGGACAAGGTGAACTGAAAGATTGTGCCTGTGCCGGAGTCTGAGTTTAACCACAGTCGGCCACCATGCGATTCGATGATCGAACGGCTAATGGGCAATCCCATGCCGGTGCCCTGATCCTTGGTCGTGTAGAAGGCGTCAAAGACTTTTTCCGCCTCCTCGGGCATCAGGCCCACGCCGGTGTCGCCGACCGAGATCAGAAGTTGACGATTGTCGTCTTGCCGGGACTTGATCGTAAGTTCACCTACAGTGCCCATATCTTTCATGGCCTCAATGCCATTGAGCATCAGGTTCATGAATACCTGCTGCAACTGAATACGGTCTGCCAAGACCTTGGGGAGATCCGCGGCAAGGTCGGAGTGGATCGAAATTGAGTGTCGGGCGGCCTCGTTGCGCAGCAGGGCAATCATCTCTTGAATGAGCTCATTAACATCGACCAATTCCCGCTGTGGAGCGCCCTTCTTGAACAGCAGGCTGATTCTGCTGATGATTTCCGCCGCGCGGGTAACGTCTGTCACTATTCTCGATGCGGTTTCACGAGCCTCGAACACGTCGGGGTTATCGCGCCCGAGCCAGCGCAAGCAGGTCCGGGCGTCAGTGACTGCCGCAGTAATCGGCTGTTTGATTTCGTGCGCCAGGGAAGCGGTCAGCTCTCCCATTGTGGTCACCCGGTTTATGTGCGCCAGGTCCGCCTGCGCCTGACGCAGTCGTTCACGCTCTTCGCGTGCCAACTTGCGTTCAATCGCGATGCCAGCCAGGTGCGTGGCCATTTCCAGGGCCCGGGTTTCAGCCGCACTCGGAGTGCGCGGTTCGCGGTAATACATGGCGAACGAACCCAGCGCGTTACCCGAATGCGAAAGGATGGGAGTGGACCAGCAGGCGCGAAAGCCGAAGGGTTCGGCTACAGCCCGGTATTCCTCCCAGAGCGGGTCATGGAGAATATCGGTGACAACGACAGGTTTTTTGCGGTACATGGCGGTGCCGCAGGAGCCCGCCTTAGGTCCGATCGAAAGGCCGTTGATGGCCGCGATGTACGGCTTGGGAAGACTCGGGGCGGCGCCGTGCCGCAAATGCTGCCCGTCCCCACCGAGGAGCAGGACAGAACAAAGCGTGCCGTCAAATCGGAGTTCTACAACTCCCACCAGCTTCTCCAGTATTTCCTCCAGCGGGGCATCGCGGGCGATCATCTCCAAGATGCGGATCTCTCCGTCGCGCAGCGCCTCCGCCTGCTTGCGCTCAGTTACGTCCATCAAAGTGCCGACGATCTCAGTGATTTCACCTGACTCTTCCATCACCGGGTGAGCGATCGAGTGAAGGTGCTTGATTCTTCCGTCCGGAAGAACAATTCTCCAATCAAACTCGGAATCCTCCTTCAGCGTGGTTTCCATTTGCGCTTTCTGAACGATTGCTTCCCGATCCTCGGGATGAACCCGTTCCAGAACGTCCGCCCATGTGGGCGTCATTTTTTCCGGGTCATAGCCAAAGATGCGATAGGTCTCTTGCGACCAGAAGCGAGCGCCGGTTCGAAAGTTCCAAGCCCAACTTCCACTCTGGGTCAGCCTTTGCGCTCGAGCCAGGTAACCCTCGCTCCGCCGCAGGGCCTCCTCTGCCCGCTTGCGCTCGGTCACGTCCACCATGGTGCACACGAATTGCTCCACATCGCCGGCTGCGTTCAAAACAGGATGGCCGACGGTGTGAGTGTATTTGACAGTGCCGTCCGGAAGAATAATGCGGTGATCGACTTCGTAACCCGACTTTTCGCGGATTGCGCGATCTTTTGTCTCTTGTACTTTGGCTCGATCCTCGGGATGCATGCGCGACATCCGGTCTTTCCAAGCTGATAGGCCATATTTTGGATCAAAACCGTAGATGCGATACCATTCCTCGGAGAGATACAGGGCGTCCCATCCTGGAACGCGCCACGCTCCGCTCCCCGTATGTGTGAGCCTCTGCGCTTCCGCTAAATATGCCTCTCTCTCCTGAAGCGTCTGTTCCGCCTGTTTTGCTGCGGTGATGTCGGTTACCGCCCCGACGAATTCAAAGTTCCCCGACTCATCGTTGGTCGAGGGGTGACCCACAACTCGAAGGTGCTTCACCCAACCATCCGGCATCAGCAGCCGATGCTCAAAATCAAAAGCCTTCCTGTCCCGTACGACTTGATCGATTGTTTCTTGGACAAAGGCGATGTCCTGTGGATGGATTCGTTGCAGGATGAGTTCCAAGGAAGGCTTGCTGGACCGGTCGTATCCAAAAATTCGAAATGTTTCATCTGACCAGACGAGATCCCCGTTGGAAACGCTCCAGCCGAAACTGCCCGTGTGGCTCACCCTCTGTGCTTCCGCTAAATAGGCTTCACTCCGCAGCAGTGCCTCCTCGGCGCGTTGACGCTGGAGTACTTCCTTTGTCAGTTCGCTGTTGAGGGAGGTCAGTTGGCCGGTCCGTTCGAGGACGCGTTGCTCGAGTTCCTGGTTCAGGCGCTTGATTTCAGCCTTTGCTTGTTTGTGGCCGGCGGTTTCGATAACGTCCCAGCCACCGCGCCGCTTGGTTACCGCATACTGATGTGTCCGCACTACGTCCAGGATTTCAGCAGCGCCGCATGCGCCGAGCGGGTACGTGCACAGCACCGCAATACGCTGATTAGCGAACGCATGATTGAGTAAGTCTTCGTATTCACAAAACTCTTTCCAGTTTTTCTTTTCAAGCCATGCGGTATCTCCGGTAACCCTCACGCCGGCGTAACCACGTGCCGATGCCTGGGCGAGTTTCTGGTTCCAACCATCAATGACCCGGTTGAGATCAAAGCCGCCATCTTGCAAATACCAGTCACGAGCCGCCACAATCTCCACGCCGTGGTGAGCGAGATGTCGATCGAAGTCCGGTACAGCCTGCTTCAATGCATGCTTTGCTTCCTCAACAGTAAGAGGGTCGGCGACCACCCACAGGCAGAACTCCTGGCCCTCCAATCCAGCTTTGCAGTAGGAGACCGCTATTTCGAGAAGGTCGGCTTTCGATTCGTAGAAGACACAAAAGTGCGTACCCCAAGGTACGTCGCCGACGACGTCAACCCCGGTTTTCCGCATCTCAAGGCCCATGGCCGGTCACTCCTTACTCAGAGCTGGGAAGAGCCGCCTAAGCGGCTGCTCTTGCGCCAGACAAAGGGCAAAGCCGCAGTGGAGAATCAACAGTATGACTGCGTCGTCGATCGGTCCACCGGCGGTATGGCATTGCCGTGCTTGCGTTATGGATGCAACATTCTTCAAATGATAGCGCGGCAGTGTTGGCTTGACAATTCTTCGGTAAGTGAGCCAAAGTTCCGCTGCACAAGGGCCTCGCAAGGCGAATCGGATGAGGTAGAAGAGGCACAACACCTGACGATGTTCGATCAGATCGAGTCCGATGCGGACCGGTGCTGCACATGCGATAGCGAGTCCGACTTTTGCGGTCCGTGGAGAGTACTTGGAGAGCTTGGGCCGACTGATCGATAAATCCCCAGCTTCTGCATCTTATGAATGAGAGTTGTGCGCTTCAAGCCAAGCTTCGCAGCTGCTCCTTTCGGGCCGCCAATTACCCAACCGACCGCTTCAAGCGTGCGTAGAATCAGGACGCGTTCGGAGTCCTTCAGGGTAGTTGCGGCTGGAGAAGTGACGATCGACAAAGGCCCTGCCGCCGGCAACGGATTAGGAAGCACGCCATCATCAGAAAGGATCACGGCGCGTTCAATCAGGTTCTGTAATTCGCGGATGTTGCCTGGCCATTGGTACGAGGTGAGCGCAGACATGGTTGTCGGAGGAATGTGCTCGATCTCGCGACTCATCCGGCGGCTGTAAATTTCGACAAAGTGCGCCACCAGCGCGGGAATGTCTTCGCGGCGGTCGCGCAAAGGCGGCAACACGACCGGAAAGACGTTCAGACGGTAATAGAGATCTCTGCGAAACTCACCTCGGTTCGCCATCTCCATCAGATTACGATTTGTGGCCGCCACCAGCCGAACGTCCACTTGATGAGTGCGACCACTGCCCAGGCGCTCGAACTCCTGTTCTTGCAGAACGCGCAGCAACTTCGGCTGCAATGCCGGCGGAATATCCCCTACTTCGTCCAGGAAAAGCGTACCTTTGTCGGCTAGTTCGAAACGGCCAATCTTTTGCGCGATGGCTCCAGTGAACGCACCCTTCTCGTGACCGAAGAGTTCACTCTCCAGCAGATCCAGCGGAATGGCAGCGCAATTCAACCTTACGAAGGGCCGCCCGCACCGCGTGCTGAGGTTATGAATTGCGTGCGCGATCAGTTCCTTGCCGGTGCCAGTTTCTCCCTGAATAAGAACCGTGGAATCCGTGGGCGCGACCCGTTCCACTTGTTCGAGCACCGATTCCAGGGCCGGACTATTGCCGATGACCTGCTCGAATCTGCGCTCATAAGACAATTGACCACCACTCCCGATTTTTTGCAAAGCCCCCACAGAGAACCTCCTGGCGCGCACTCGCTCGTCATCATTATCATTGGGCTCAACTCTCCAGAGCCGCTCGAACGCTCTCGAGGAGGACCTCATCATCGAAGGGTTTGGCCAGGAACTCCACTGCCCCCGCTCGTAGCGCCTGCATACGCATTTTTGTGTCGCCGTGTGCCGTAATGAAAATCGTCGGAATTCTGCAGTGTTCAGCGTTCAGCTTGGCTTGCAGTTCCAGACCGGACATTCCGGGCATACGAATATCCGCGATCAGGCATGCGGTTTGCTGTTGCTGGCCAGACTTCAGAAATTCTTCCGCCGAGGCAAACGCTCGTGACGGCAACCCGACCGATTTCAGCATTCCCTGCAAGGCACTGCGCATCAACTCATCGTCATCTACAATCGATACCATTTTTTTTACCTTCGCTCTACCGCTAACCATGGTTGCAACTTATCGCTCGGCCAACCACAGCGCAATCATGCTTTAGAAAGCCGCAATCATACTTTGGTATTAGGCTTATAAATGGCGGCCCGAATAGAAGTCAGCCAAACAGGTTGGGTAGATCTGAAGAGCCGGGTAAGAGCGTCGACGATGCCGCGCTAATTCTTGCCCCGCGGAGGCTCGAGTTTCGCCGCCATTCTTACCAGTTCCGCAAGGGATTCAGCCTGCATCTTTCGCATCACGTGCCCACGCTGGATCTTGACGGTGACTTCACTGGTTCCCAGCTCAAAAGCTATTTGCTTATTGAGCTTGCCTGAAACCACCAAGCCCATGACCTCGCGCTCGCGCGCCGTGAGCGATTCGTAGCGCTCTCGCAACTCGGCAAGCTCACCCTGTTGTTGGCGCGCTGTCCGGTCGCGGTCCAAAGCCTGGTAAATCGCGTCCAACAGGTCCTGGTCCCGGAAGGGCTTGGTCAAGAACTCCACAGCGCCGGATTTCATGGCCTTCACCGTCATCGGGATGTCGCCGTGACCGGTGATGAAGATGATGGGAATGTGAACGCCGGCGTCCGCTAACTCCTGCTGAAAGTCCAGACCACTGACTCCAGGAAGTCTAACGTCCAGCACCAGGCAACTTGGCGCGTCCGGCCGCTTGCTGCGGAGGAACTCCTGCGGAGTCGCAAAGACCTCGGAACGCAAGTCAACCGATTTCAACATGCCTTGGATAGCCGCACGCACCGAGGCATCGTCATCGACAACAAACACCGTGGGTGCGGCTGCAGGCGTCATTCACGCGCCTCGATTGTTGCGGTTAGCGTAAAGCGGAAACTACCGCCGCACGGCGTGAAGGGCCGAGGCAAGCCGAGGGATGGAAATGTATGCATCGGGTCGAGAGCTGCTACGACCGCACCCGAGGCAGAGCCATAGGACAAAGCGCCTGAGGCTCGTGGTCGAGCAATCCACCTGCAGTTGCGGGGATATCCCATCGTCAACGCATCTCTCGCGCTTAAAAAGTCGGTCGGAGTGACAGGTAATGAACCCCTCTATAACTCTAGCTCGGTTTTAAGGCCGTTTCAATCGACTTACGTAACTACTTTCAAAATCAACTACAAAGGCGCGCTTCTGGTCTGTCTATACATGAAGACTTATAGAAGCAAGACAGGGGCAACAAATTAATCACGTAGAGGCTTGGAACGCCAGGATTGCTTGGATCGTCACTTTGCTCAGAAGAATAGCGTCTCGAGATCGTCCAAATGTCGACTCGCTATCCGCCTATCGACACTCGTAACTACGTTCCGCTTCATTGCTGAGCGCAAGACCGCCGAAAAGCCCTATGCCGCGGGGAATTGAAGTTTGGAGATCAGAATGCACTTGGTAGATACAGCCTGGCCCCCGCAGACTTACTCAGGTTGGTCGACGGAAAGGGCCTGCGTTAAGAATCGAAGTATTCATGGATCAGAGAAGCGATCCGGAAAGAATGGAACCGACATGGCGAATCAAAACAGCAAGAAGTGCGCGCACATACCGTGTCTCTGCGACGTATCTGCCGGAGAAGAATACTGCGGACAGGCCTGTCGTGACGCGGGAAGCGAGGACGTGGAAATTGCATGTGAGTGCGGCCATCCGGCGTGTCCACTTACATTTCGGCAGTTCGCTTCTGGAAGTGCCGCTAACCTGCTCAGCTGATATTGCGACGTGTGGCGGAGCGGAAAGCCGCGATGCGGCTCCGTCTTAAGAGAATCGATCATGAAGTTCCTAAAACAGAGTCTGTCGCTTTTTCTCTCATGTTGTCTTGTATTAGTTACTGCGCCGGGAGGGTTCGCCCAGGCGGACGAGTCGGCGGCGCAAACGCCAGTTCAAAACGCCAAACAGACGCCCGAACAGCTGCAGCAACTGGTCGCGCCGATCGCATTGTATCCGGATGCACTGGTGGGGCAGATCCTTGCCGCGGCTACCTATCCCGACCAGGTTGTAGAAGCCGACCGATGGATGGAGAAACATAAACATCTCACGGGCGAGAAACTCGGCAAAGAGGTCGACAAGCAGCCGTGGGATCCCAGCGTGAAGGCCCTTACAGAGTTTCCTTCGGTGCTTGCCAACATGGACAAGAATCTCGCCTGGACTTCGTCGTTGGGCGATGCTTATGTCAACCAGCAACAGGACGTGACGAACGCGGTACAGGTACTGCGTCAGCGGGCGAAGAAATCGGGCAACTTAAAGAGCAACTCGCAGCAAAATGTAACCACGAAGGGGCCAGATATCGTGATCGAGCCTGCCGATCCTGAAGTCGTTTACGTGCCCCAATACGACCCCTGGCTTGTGTACGGAGATCCCATCGGGATATGGCCGGGTTGGTATGACTATCCAGGACTTTACCTGGGCGTTCCGGGAATCGCGTTTGGCCTGGGCTTTGGAATTGGTTTCTTTGGCGGGTTTGGCTGGGGCTGGGGACATTGGGGATACGGATGGCATGGTCCGGGGGTCATGTTCAACCATGGCGCCTGGGTGTCTCACGGCTGGGCTTTCGCCAATCGCGACTTCGGTCGCCACGGCGGCTTTCGTGGAGGCGGCTTTCATGGCGGAGGCTTCCATGGAGGGGGCTTTCACGGCGGCGGGTTTCATGGGGACGGCGGATTTCACGGCGGCATGCATTCTGGAGCGTTCAGCGGCTTCAATCATGGAGGGATGGCCAGAGGCTTCTCTGCTCGGGGCCACTCGAGTTTCGGTGGAGGTTTTCATGGAGGCGGAGGTTTCCACGGCGGCGGAGGTCGAAGGTAATTCGGCCCAAATTACTCCAAAAGAGATTGCTGATACGGAGAAGAGCTCGTGCACACAAACAATATGACGCTCAAAACAAATGAAAGATTTATCGTGAGACTTGCTTGCGGGTTCGTATCCACCGTCCTTCTTATGCTGCTCTTGTCGGGCTTGCTGCTTGTGGCAGGCTTCGCCGGCTCGAGCTTTGCCCAGGACTCACAACCAAAAACGTTCTCGTCTCCTGGCGAAGCTAGTGACGCTCTGTTTCAGGCTGCGCAAAAGGAAGATGAGGCGGCATTGGAAGCCATCCTCGGGGCCGGGAAGGAAGTCACTTCCTCGAGCAACGAAGAAGAAGACAAACTGGAACGCGAGCAGTTCTGCCAGAAATATCAGGAGATGCACCGGTTGGTGCGGGAGGCCGACGGAACCGCGATTCTGTACATTGGCGCAGAAAACTGGCCTTTCCCCGTCCCCCTGGTCTCAAAGAACGGCGCATGGTACTTCGATTCCAAGAC
>JBAVUV010000829.1:0-4510 GCA_049696955.1 Candidatus Sulfotelmatobacter sp.
CTTTAGCCCCTGAGGCAACTAGGAGGTCAAACAAATGCCCGGCGGAGTAACCACAGAAGTCCGCACCTTTCAGATGTACATCAACGGCAACTGGGTCGCGAGCCAGTCCGCGAAAACGTTCCCGGTCTACGATCCCTCCACCGAAGAAGTCATCGCGCAAGTTCCCGACGCCGGCGCCGAAGATGTAAACCGCGCAGTAGCCGCCGCCAAAGCCGCATTCGAAGACGGCCCATGGAGCACGAGCACAGCGCAGGAACGAGGACGCGTCCTCTTCCGTCTCTCAGAAAAAATTCGCGCCAATCTGCCCGCGCTCGCCGAACTCGAATGCCGCAACACTGGCAAGCCCATAGTCGAAGCCGAATTCGATATCAACGACGCTGCCACGTGCTTCGAATACTACGGCGGCCTAGCCACCAAGGTCGTCGGCTACGTCAATCCCGTTCCCGATAATGCGATGTCTCTCTCGCTCAAGGAACCAGTCGGTGTCGCCGGACAAATCATTCCCTGGAACTATCCTCTTCTCATGGCTGCGTGGAAACTCGCTCCCGCCATAGCCGCGGGATGCACCTGCGTCCTCAAGCCCGCCGAGCAAACTCCGCTCACCGCTCTCGAACTCGCAAAGTATTTCGAAGCGTGCGGACTGCCTCCTGGCGTCGTCAACATCGTTACCGGCTTCGGCGAAACCTGTGGCGCACCGCTCGTTCAGCATCCCGATGTAAATAAGATCGCCTTCACGGGCAGCGCCGCGGTCGGCAAAATCATCGTCAAACAGGCCGCCGATACGGTAAAGCGCGTTACTCTCGAACTCGGCGGCAAGTCGCCTAACATTTTCTTCGCCGATGCCGACTTCGAAGCCGCCATCGATGGCGCGCTCTTCGGTGTCTTCATCAATCAAGGGGAAGTCTGCTCTGCCGGAAGCCGCATCCTGGTGCAGAAATCAATTTACAAAAACTTTGTCGAGGCCATGACCGAAAAAGCAAAAAAGATTAAGCTCGGTCCTCCGCTCGACCGCGGAACCAAGATGGGACCGCTCGTCAGCAAAGAACAATACGATCGCGTCAACTCGTACATCGAAATCGGCAAGAAAGAAGCAAAGCTTGCCTCCGGTGGCGGACGCCCCGAAAAAATCGGGAAGGGCTACTACGTGCAGCCCACAATTTTTTCCGATGTCTCGAACTCTGCCCGCATCGCCCGCGAAGAAATCTTTGGCCCCGTCGCCGCAGTGATTCCGTTTGAGGACGAAAAAGACGCACTTAAAATCGCCAACGATTCACCATACGGCTTAGCTGCCGCCGTTTGGACTCGCGACATCTTTAAAGCGATGCGCGCCGTCAAAGCCCTGCGCGCCGGAATCGTCTGGGTAAACCACATGCAGCCAACTTACGTCGAAGCGCCCTGGGGTGGTTACAAACAATCCGGCTTCGGCCGCGAGCTTGGTCCCTGGGGTATCGAAGAATATCTCGAAACCAAGCAGGTCTACATCAATCTGAACGAAGCCCCAATCGGCTGGTACTGATGAAGGAATTCCTCAAGAACTGTCATCCTGAGCGAGGATTGATCTTCGCGCCTAAGCGCGAAGATCAATCGCAGTCGAAGGATCCCCACGCGGCGTGCGTTCCCCCGGCCGCTCCCAGGAATTCTCACGAGAAACTGAAATGAGCACGATCCAATTACGCACCCAAATCCCCGGCCCCAACTCCCGGGCGCTCTCCGCCCGCCGCGCACAAGCCGTGCCCCGCGGCCTTTCTCACGGCACGCCGATCTATGTCGCGAAGGCCGAAGACGCTTGGCTCGAAGATGTCGACGGCAACCGCTACATCGATTTCGCCGGCGGCATCGGCTGCGCTAACGCCGGTCACCGGCAAGAAGCGGTCGTCGATGCTGTTCGCGGTCAACTCGATAAATTCCTCCACACCTGCGTCCAGGTCACGCCCTACGAAGGCTACATCCGACTCGCGGAGCGCATGAACCAAGTCACTCCCGGCAGCTTTCCCAAGAAAACCCTCTTCGTAAGCAGCGGCGCCGAAGCGGTCGAAAACGCTGTCAAGATCGCACGCGCATACACAAAACGCCCCGCGATCATCGCCTTCGAAGACGCCTTCCATGGCCGCACCATGATGACTCTCGCCCTCACCAGCAAGACGCATCCTTACAAAGCAGGTTTCGCGCCCTTTCCAGGTGAGGTCTACCGCGTCCCGTTCGCCTACTGTTATCGCTGCTCGTATAACTTGAAATATCCGTCATGCGATCTCTACTGCGCGCGCCATCTCGAAGATACTTTCAAGCGCGTCGTCGCAAACGAAGAAGTTGCCGCTGTCCTTGCCGAGCCAGTTCTTGGCGAAGGCGGTTTCGTCGCGCCGCCACCTGACTATTTCAAAGTGCTCATCGATCTCTGCCACAAGCACGGCATTCTCTTTATCGCTGACGAGATTCAATCCGGCTTCGGACGCACCGGCGCGCTCTTCGCCAGCGAACGATACGGCGTCGAGCCCGACCTCATCGTAACCGCAAAGTCTCTCGGCGGCGGCTTGCCGCTCGCCGCCGTCACTGGCCGCGCCGAAGTCATGGATGCACCGGCCGTCGGCGGCCTCGGCGGTACCTTCGCGGGAAATCCGCTCTCCTGCGCCGCAGCGCTCGCGGTGCTCGATTTGTTCGAAAAAGAAAATCTGCTAGCCCGCGCCAACGAACTCGGAGACCGCTTCCAGCGCCGGGCCCGTGAATGGCAGCGCCGCTGGTCGATCATCGGCGACGTGCGCGGACTTGGCGGCATGCAAGCCATCGAACTTGTGAAGTCGCAGGAAACGAAAACTCCCGCGACCGACGAAACCAAACAAATCACGCAATACTGCTACGAGCATGGCCTGATCACCATCACCGCTGGCTCTTATTCCAACGTGATTCGAATCCTCGTGCCACTTGTTGCAACCGATGAGCAAATGGACGAAGGGCTCGCTGTGCTCGAGTCTGCATTGACTTTAGTCTGCGATAATAAGAGTGCAGTAGCTCAATTGGTTTGAAGCGGAAGGGCAGTAGATTTCCTTGGTGAACCTTCGTGCCCTTCGTGGTGAATGACTTTCCAGACATCTTCGCGATAGCCGAGGTACTCCCATGACGACAGTCGCTGCACCGCCAGTCATCAAGCTCACCAACTACATCAACGGCCGCTGGAGCGATTCGTCCGCGAGAGAATGGCGCGACGTAGTGAATCCCGCCACTGGCGAAGTGCTCGCTCAAGTTCCGCTTGCGGAAGCAACGGAAGTGAATCAAGCAGTAGAAGCCGCAGCCGCGGCCTTTCCCGAGTGGCGCCGCACGCCACCCGAGGACCGCATCCAGCCACTCTTCAAGCTGAAGATGCTTCTCGAAGATCATATCGACGACATCGCACGCATCATCACGCAGGAAAACGGCAAGACTTTCGCTGAAGCTAAAGCCGAGATGCGCCGCGCCATAGAAAACGTTGAAGTCGCCTGCGGCATTCCCATGATGATGCAGGGCTATAATCTCGAAGACGTCGCCCGCGGCATCGACGAGATGATGATCCGCCAGCCGCTCGGCGTTACCGCCGCAATCGTCCCTTTCAATTTTCCTGGCATGATCGCCTTCTGGTATCTGCCCTACGCAATTGCCACGGGAAATACGTTTATTCTCAAGCCATCGGAGCGCGTCCCGCTGACCATGCGCTACGTCTACGAACTGCTGGAAAAAACCGGATTGCCCAAAGGTGTAGTGGGCCTGGTGAACGGCGGCAAAGCCGCAGTCGATGCACTGCTCGATCATCCAAAAGTTCGCGCCGTCAGCTTCGTCGGATCAACGCCCGTCGCGAAGTACGTTTATTCACGAGCTGCCGCCAATGGCAAGCGCGCGCAATGCCAGGGCGGAGCGAAGAATCACGTCATCGTTCTTCCTGACGCCGACATGCCGATGGCTACGCAGATCATCAGCGACAGCGCCTTCGGATGTGCCGGCCAGCGCTGCCTCGCGGTCTCAGTCGCCGTAACAATTGGCGAAGCGCAGAAAACTTTCCGCGACTCGATCGCCGACGCCTCCTCCAAACTTAAAGTCGGGAACGGCCTCGATGAAGGTGTGCAGATGGGGCCAGTCATTACGCAGCAAAGCAAAGAGCGGATCGAATCGCTAATCGGCGTCGGCGAGAAGCAGGGCGCGAAAGTTCTGCTCGACGGACGCAACTCGAAGATTCCGAAATACGACTCCGGCAACTTCGTGAATCCTACGATCCTCGACAACGTTCCCGCAACCAGCGATCTCAACGACACGGAAATCTTCGGCCCCGTCCTGAGTCTTGTACACGCCGACAGCATGGACAATGCTCTCGCTTTCCTCGAACGCAGCGCTTACGGCAATCAAGCGTCGCTGTTTACATCGAGCGGATCAGCCGCGCGCCGCTTCCGCTACGAAGCTCCGGCGGGAAATATCGGCATCAACATCGGAGTCGCCGCGCCCATGGCCTACTTCCCGTTCAGCGGATGGAAGAATAGCTTCTTCGGCGATC